>JADGPB010000131.1 GCA_017882655.1 Propionibacteriales bacterium | reverse complement strand
CCTGAAATCGTCGGACGATCGAAGCCGAGCAGCTGCCGGCAGCATGTGTGGGTCAGGCCGAAAGCTCGGCGCGGCCCTTGCGCCGACGCGCGGACAGGATGGCGCGCCCGGCGCGGGTCCGCATGCGGGTACGGAAGCCGTGCGTGCGGCTGCGGCGCCGGTTACTCGGCTGGAATGTGCGCTTGCTCATTGGGATTCTCCCCGGTGCTCTGTGTCGTCGCACGCCCTCAAGCGCACGGGAACGGCCGCTTACGTCAGCGACCCGTCTACTTTACGCGGCACCCGAGCAGCGAGCAAACCGTGTCCAGCGAGGGGTCTGGCGAGGCCAGCCGGGCCTCCCCAATGCGCCTGCAGGCTTCGTCAAATGGTCGTTACGTCCAGCAGGTGGACACGTCAAGAAGACCTGTTTCGCGCCGCCACTAGTACCAACGCAGGGTGAACTCCAGGCGACACGCCGAAGACGCACGGAATCATCCTGCAAGCGGTTGCGCGGCGTGCAACGGGGCCGTTAGGTTTCTCCACGTTCCCGCCACCCGACGAACCCCGCCAGCGGCTATGACTGTCCACAGGCACGGTAGTGTCATGTGGACAACCAGGTCCTGAGGGTCCCCACAAACGGTGGGATGACGCGCACAACTGTGCTCTGGCTAGGGAGGGACATGACGGACGGTCCTTCCATGGGCCCCGACAGGGACGTCTCACGGTTGTGGACACATGTCGTCGCTGAGCTGGATGTACCCAGCCGCGCCATCATGTCCAGCTGTGTTCCGCTGACCATGCACGAGTCGACGCTGATGATCGCCGCGCCGAACGAGTTCACCCGCGACCGCCTCGAGAACCGCCTCCGCCCTCGCATCGAAGCGGCGTTGAGCGACGCGCTCGGCGAGCCGGCCCACATCGGTGTGACGATCGACCAGACCCTTCACGTCGGCGAGGTCCGCACGGATGGGTACGACTCGTCCGACGACTTCGAAGAGTCCGAGCCGAGCCCGACGCCGAAGGCCCGGCACGATCACGCACGGCTCAACCCCAAGTACACGCTCGAGACCTTCGTCATCGGCCCGTCCAACCGGTTCGCCCACGCGGCCGCGGTGGCCGTGGCGGAAGCGCCCGGCAAGTCGTACAACCCGCTGCTGATCTACGGGGCCTCCGGCCTCGGCAAGACCCACCTGCTGCACGCGCTCGGTCACTACGTGCAGACGTACCACCAGCACCTGCGCGTGAAGTACGTCTCCACCGAGGAGATGACCAACGAGTTCATCAACGCGATCTCCGACAACAGGCAGGCGCAGTTCCGTCGCGCCTACCGCGACGTCGACGTGCTGCTGATCGACGACATCCAGTTCCTGGAGCGGAAGATCGGTACGCAGGAGGAGTTCTTCCACACGTTCAACACGCTCCACAACGCGAGCAAGCAGATCGTGATGACCTCCGACCGTCCTCCGAAGCTCCTCGAGGCGCTCGAGCCGCGGCTGCGGAGCCGGTTCGAGTGGGGCCTCATCACCGATGTCCAGCCGCCGGATCCGGAGACCCGCATCGCGATCCTTCTCAAGAAGGCGCTGCACGAGGGCCTCACTGTGCCGCCGGAGGTGCTCGAGTTCATCGCAACGAAGATCCAGAGCAACATCCGCGAGCTCGAGGGTGCGCTGATCCGCGTCACCGCGTACGCGTCGCTCAACAAACAGACCGTCGACCTGGATCTGGCCGCGGCGGTGCTCAAGGACCTCATCCCCGAGGGCGACGAGCACCCGATCACGATCTCGATGATCATGACCGAGACCGCCGCGTACTTCGACCTCTCCCTCGACGAGCTCACCGGCCCCGGCCGGGCGCAGAGCGTCGCCACCGCACGACAGATCGCCATGTACCTGTGCCGCGACCTCACCGACGCCAGCCTCCCCAAGATCGGCCAGCAGTTCGGCAACCGCGACCACACCACGGTGATGCACGCCAACCGCAAGATCAAAGACCTCATGGGCCGCGACCGCGACGTCTACACCAAGGTCACCGAGCTCACCAACCGCATCAAGCAGTCCGCCCAGCGCCGCTGACGTCCCTGACGGCGAACCAGCCAGGAGGTCACATGCGTCTCGTTCGGTACAACGTCGCCGCCAGCCTTGACGGGTACGTGGCTGGGCCGCACCGCAACTTCGACTGGATCCCCGATGACCCGACGGTGGACTTCGCCCGCATCTTCGCCAAGGTCGACACGGTGCTGCTCGGCCGGAAGTCGTACGAGGTCGCCCTGGACCTGGGTGAGCCAGCCTGGTCGGCGGACGCCCGTGTCTTCGTCTTCTCCAGCACGCTGCGTCCTGAGAACCACCCTGACGTCACCGTCGTCGCCGACCACGCTGTAGAGCGCGTACGGGCCCTCCGGGAGGAGCCCGGAGACGGCGAGATCTGGCTCTTCGGCGGCGGCGAGCTGTTCCGCACGATGCTCGCCGGTGGCCAGGTCGATCGGGTCGAAGTCACGATCGCACCCGTACTGCTGGGCGGCGGAACGCCCTTGCTCGCGCCACGCGCGCCCCAGACTCAGCTCGCTCTGGTCGACAGCCATCGGTACCCCAGTGGCCTGGTCGGCCTCACGTACGCAGTCGTTCGTTGACTTCGTCGTCGCCGGCCGGACGAATTCAAAGCCCGTCGTCAGCCCGAATCTCCAGCGTTTTTGGTCGACGTCGAACTATCCACACTGTCCACAGGGGGGTGTGGACAAGGTGTGGTCCTGGGAGTAGTCGCCGTGGAGTCCCCCGGCGTTCACCAAAGCGTCCCCAGATCCTCCCCGTGTAATTCTGTCGCGGTCCACAGGAACGACAACAGTGGGATTCAGATGCGGCCTGGCCTGACACCACTGGTCCACAGAGTCCACAGGACCTACTACTGCTACTAGGTATCTCTATAGATTGAAAGGACTTGAAGTCGGGAACGGCCAAGGTGGGGACAACTCCAAAGACGTTCGACCACGTGCCCTACCGAGCATGAGCCCCACATCGGCAGCCCCGGCCACGATACGATGCGCAGGCAACGAGAGGGGTACCGGTGAAGATCCGACTCGACAAGGACGTCCTGGCCGAGGCCGTGCAGTGGGCCGCAAGGAGTTTGCCAACGCGTCCGAGCGTGCCGATCCTGGCGGGTCTGCTCGTCAAGGCCGAGGGACGCACCGTCGTCTTCTCGAGCTTCGACTACGAGACCTCCGCTCGCATCACCGTGCCGGCTGAGGTGACCGAGCCGGGCGTCGCCCTGATCTCCGGGCGTCTGCTGGCCGACATCTCGCGCTCGCTGCCGAACAAGCCGGTCTCGCTGACCGCGTCCGGGTCGAGCCTCGAGCTCGTCTGCGGATCCGCACGGTTCACGCTCCAGCTGCTCCCGGTGAACGACTACCCGGAGCTGCCGCAGATGCCGGAAGCCAGCGGTACGGTCCCGAGTGAGGACTTCGCCCGCGCCGTCTCGCAGGTCGTCGTCGCCGCCGGCCGCGACGAGCTGCTGCCGGTGTTCACCGGCGTACGGGTCGAGATCGAGGGCGACCAGGTCGACCTCCTCGCCACCGACCGGTACCGCATGGCGCTCAAGGAGCTCCGCTGGAACCCGGTCTCGACGCAGGCCTCGGGTGCAGCGCTCGTACCGGCCAAGGTGCTCGCCGACGCCGCCCGGTCCATGACGGCTGGCGAGAGCGTGACGCTGAGCATCTCCACCGCCACCACGGGGGAGGGCCTCATCGGCCTCGAGGGCGAGGGCGCCGGCGGTTCCCGCCAGATCACGACCCGCCTTCTTGACGGGGAGTTCCCGAAGGTACGCCACCTGATGAGCGTGAATCCGGCCCTGACCGTACGGACGAACACCGCCGACCTGCTGGCGTCCGTCAAGCGCGTCGGCCTCGTCGCCGAACGCAACACGAGCCTGCGGATGCTCATCGAGGAGGGCGCGATCACCCTCGAGGCGGCCACGGGCGACCAGGCGCAGGCCTCGGAAGCCATCGAGGCGGTCGTCGAGACCATCGGTGGCGGTGAGCAGCCGGTCACGGCGGCGGGCTTCAACCCCCACTACCTCTCCGATGCGCTGACCGCGCTCGACACTCCGTACGTCCACTTCGCGTTCACCGCTCCCGGCAAGCCCTGCCTCGTCACGGGCCTGTCCGAGATCGATGGCGAGCCGGCCACCGACTACCGGCACGTCATCATGCTGATGCGCCTGCCGAACTGACTTGGCAGGGCGAGGCCGGCCCGCGTCATGCACGTCACGCACCTCCATCTGGTCGACTACCGGTCGTACGCGGAGATCCAGGTCCCGCTGCAGCCCGGCGTGTGCCTGTTCGTCGGCTCGAACGGGCAGGGCAAGACGAACCTCGTTGAAGCGGTGGAGTACCTGGCCACCTTGAGCTCCCATCGTGTGGCCGCCGATGCGCCGTTGGTGCGTGCCGGGGCGGAGCGCGCGACCGTACGGGCGCGGGTGCAGGCCGGTATCGACGACACCCGCTCCCTGTTGCTCGAGCTCGACATCGTGCCGGGGCATGCCAACCGGGCGAAGCTGAACAGGGCGCCGTTGAAACGGGCGCGCGACCTGCTCGGCGCGCTGGTCGTCGTGCTGTTCTCGCCGGAGGACCTGTCGATCGTCAAGGGCGATCCCAGCGAAAGGCGCCGCTTCCTCGACGACCTGCTCGTGGCGCGCTGGCCGCGCTTCGCCGGCATCCGGGCCGACTACGACCGCGTCCTCAAGCAGCGCAACGCGTTGCTCAAGTCCTTGTCGGGACGTACGGGACGGGTCGCGGGTGCTGATGTCGCGGCCACCCTGGACACCTGGGACGAGCACCTCTCGCAGCTCGGCGCCGAGCTTGTCGTGGCCCGGATCGCGACACTGACCGATCTCGCCGCGCACGTCGCCGACGCGTACCGGGCGATCGCGCCGGTCAACAACGAGGCGCGCGCGACGTACGTGTCGAGCAACCCGGTCGTACCTCCCGCTTCTGGGCCGAGGTTCCCAAGGCTTGACGCGAGCCTCCCAAACCCTGGTGCAGGTTCCCAAGCCGGCGACGACTTGGGAGCCCCGCCTGGGCTTGGGGACCTGGCCGAGGGGGAGCTGCCGCTGGGTTCACCTCTGACCGCGCCCCTCTCCCGGGACGAGATCGCGGAGGTGCTGCGTGCGCGGATGTCGGAGCGCCGCGGCGAGGAGATCGCACGCGGGGTGTCGCTGGTCGGCCCGCACCGCGACGACATCGCTCTGCAGATCGGGGAGCTGCCGGCGAAGGGGTACGCGAGCCATGGCGAGTCTTGGTCCTTGGCGTGTGCGCTGAGGCTCGCGGCGTTCCGGCTGCTGCGCGCCGACGGCATCGAGCCGGTGCTCATCCTGGACGACGTGTTCGCCGAGCTCGACCTCACTCGCCGGCAGCGCCTGGCGATGGGCATCGCCGATGCGGAGCAGGTGCTGATCACCGCCGCCGTGGCCGACGACGTACCCGTTGAGCTGGGCGGGCGCCGGTTCAGGGTCGACAGCGGCACGGTCACGCCGGAGGATGAGGGCGATGACTGAGACGCCCGAGACAGACCCGGTCGGCGAGCACGACCCGACCGGCGCGGACTACGCGCGCCGCATCGCCCGCTCGGCCCGTGCGACGGGACCGGCTCCCACTCGTACAACCCGGTCGTCAGCCCTGCCGAAGATGTCGGGCGCGGGGGACGACCCGCGGGACCCGAAGCGAGCCGGCCGCGTGCTCGACTCGTACATCGCCGACCGCGGCTGGGAGATCAGCGTCTCGATCCACACACTGCTCGAGCGCTGGGCCGATGTCGTGGGCGAGTCGGTGGCCGCGCACTCGACGCCGGAGACGTACGCCGCGGGGGTCGTCGTGGTCCGTACGGACTCGACGGCCTGGGCCACCCAGCTCCGTACGATCGCGCCCCAGATCGTCGCCAAGCTCAACGAGGCCGTCGGCGACGGGTCGGTGACCCGCGTCGAAGTCCGCGGCCCCGACGCCCCCACCTGGCGCCACGGCAAGCTCCGCGTCAAGGGCATCGGCCCCCGGGACACGTACGGGTAGGGGTTCTGATGAGACTCGTCCCAGGCCAGGCCCATGGACTGTCTCGATCTGCGACGGTAGTGGGGTCATGACTGACCACACCCCGTTCGCTCAACCTTCCGACCCCACCGTGATCCGTACCCCCACGCCCCTGCCGGCGCTCGGCTTCGTCCTCGCCGCGGGCTGGCTGTCGATCGCCGTGGTCTATCTCCTTGTGACAGTTGATCTCGTCAAGAGTTTTGAGGATCAGTACCAGTTGTTCAGGGCAACGAACGTGCTGGGCACCGTGGTCGTGGTCGTACCGCCCCTGCTGCTTCGACGGATTCCGGGCGAGCTGCGTCGACGGGCACTGCCGTTCCTGGTCCTCGCCGGGGCCCTGACGCTGGCCGAGCTCGTCGTCCCCGAATGGACCGTCCCGTTGCTGCTCGTCGACGCTGCGGTGCTGTACGTGATCGGCTGGCTGATGCTTCGCGGCCGCGACCCGAAGCTGATGCCCATAGCCCTGGGGGCACCGTTCCTGTACCTGCTCGGTTGGACGGCCTCCGTGATGCTCCTCGACCAGCTGCAGACGCCTCTGCACGCCTACGGAGAATCCGCATTGATACCGGCATCGTTCTTCGTCCAAGCGCTGCTGACCGGGGCACTCCCGGTCTGCCTCCCTCTCCTGGTCGCGAGCTTCGTGAGGGGCCCCGCCCCGTCCGGCTCTGCGATCCACGAGGGTC
>JADGPB010000130.1 GCA_017882655.1 Propionibacteriales bacterium | reverse complement strand
CTTCGGGTTGAAGTAGTAGTTCTCCAGCAGCTGCTGGGCGGCATCGCGTGCCGGCGGCTCGCCCGGGCGCAGCTTGCGGTAGATGTCGAGGAGGGCCTCATCCTGGGTGGTGACGTGGTCCTTCTCGAGCGTCAGGCGCATCGACTCGTACTCGCCGAACTCCTCGAGGATCTTCTCGTCGTTCCAGCCGAGGGCCTTGAGGAGCACCGTGACGTTCTGCTTGCGCTTGCGGTCGAGACGCACGCCAACCATGTCGCGCTTGTCGACCTCGAACTCCAGCCAGGCGCCGCGCGACGGGATCACCTTGCAGGTGAAGATGTCCTTGTCGGAGGTCTTGTCCGGCGTCTGCTCGAAGTACACGCCAGGCGAACGCACGAGCTGCGACACGACGACGCGCTCCGTGCCGTTGATGATGAACGTGCCCTTGTCGGTCATGAGGG
This sequence comes from Propionibacteriales bacterium, assembly GCA_017882655.1. Taxonomy (GTDB): domain Bacteria; phylum Actinomycetota; class Actinomycetes; order Propionibacteriales; family Propionibacteriaceae; genus Fen-668. The sequence goes on along the minus strand of JADGPB010000130.1, from coordinate 6,296 downwards.
GGAAGTCGCCCATGAACACCGTCTGGGACTTGATCTCACCGGTGTCGTTGTTCATGAACTCCGCGGTGACGAACAGCGGCCGCGCGTACGTGACGTCGCGCTCCTTGCACTCGTCGACCGAGTGCTTCGGCTCCTCGAAGTGGCTGTCGCGGAAGGACAGCGACATCGTCTGGGAGAAGTCCTCGATCGGGGAGATCTCCTCGAAGATCTCCTCCAGCCCGGACTTGGTGTTCACGTCGGTGCGCCCTGCAGCCAACGCAGCGGCAACTCGCGTCTGCCACGTCTCGTTGCCCATCAGCCAGTCGAACGACTCGACCTGAAGGTCGAGGAGGTTCGGGACTTCCAGTGGCTCATGAATCTTCGCGAACGAGATGCGCCCGCTCGCAGAGACAACGTTGGTGTTCTTCATTGTGGACTTCGACGCGGTGCGCGAGGCGGCCAAGATTGTGGTCCTTCCAGAACTCGCCAGAGTTTCGTGCGTGCCGAACGTCCTGCGTCAAGGACACAGGACGACCAGAGGCATGGGCAAACCGCAACGATAGCCGCGCAGGCGCGACTACGCAAACCGAGCGCAGAGAACTGCTCGGGACCGGCCGGACACCATCGTCCGACTGGCCAGATGGTAGCAAAGCCTTGGCCCAGCGGCACCAGTCTTCGCGATGACACTCTGACAAGCGGCTGTCGCCGGCCCAAGACACCCTGCCGTGACCCACCACGGGACAGACCAAGAGCCCTACGCCCGGGATGGGCGAAGGACTCTGGTGACTATCCAAGAAGCGACCTGGCTGTAGACAGCGCGAAGCCGACGCTCGATCGGGCCAGTTTTCCCTGGCATCAGACCCGATCCGCGCCGGCTTCGGCGAGGCTCATTCCGCCTCTGACGTCAACGAGGGCTTGGGGGACGCGTTGACGTCGATATCTCTAGTGTGGGGGACATTGACAAGTTTGTCAATACCTCATTGCTCGGGAACTTTTGCGGCACTTCGCCAGGCCTCCAGAGCCCGCGGTCCAGCACCAATCGTCTCGTAGTCCGTCGCCGCATTGCGGAACGCCCGACGGGCCCCAGAGTGATCTTCCAGCGAGAGGAGGACGTCACCCAGAAGCTCGTACGTCTCCGCACGGCTCGGGAACGCGATCGAGAACACCTCGGAGGTGAGGGTCTCCAGCAAGCGATCTCGAGCAGCTTCCGCGTCGCCCAGCAGGAAGAGGCAACGAGCCTGTTCCACGGCCAGCTCTGCGAGGTCAGCGGCGCGCCCTGTCAGCTTCATGGCGTTCTCGGCGATCTCCAGCTGCTCCCAGACACCCTCGAGGTCTCCACGCGTCATACGGAAGTGGGCGATCACCCTCTGCACTCGTGACCAGAGCACGAGATCGGCCGCACCGCGGATCATCACGGCGGCCGCAGCGTGACTGCGCTCGCCTGCGTCCGTGTCTCCCGTGAAGTGCTGGAGGTTGCCGACGTACCAGTAGATCCGACCCTTGAGGTGACCATCGGGAAGTAGCTTGGACAGCTCGCTGAGCTCGTCGATCTCCGCCTGCATCGTCGTCGGCGAGTCACCACGCTCTGCACACGAAGCACACCATTGAAGGATGGCCTCTACGCGCCGAGGGACGTCCGGAGCGATGCGTCGCGCCTCAGATGCCTTCTCGACGGCCTCGTTGAGCTGGCCGACCGAGCGGAGAATGCGCGCGGCGAGGTTGAGCACTTCAGCTCGTACGGTCACCGACTGGTTGGTGACGACGCCGTCGCAGAGCTCAAGTACCAGCTCGACGGCATCGGAGAAGTCACTCTTCTCGACGAGGATCCGGCACCTGAGGTACTGCGCCTCCCAGGCACGGTCCAGTCGATCTGAGGCGAGAGCCATCTCTTCGGCGCGCATCGTGGCGTCGAGGGCAGTGCTCCACTCGCGCGTGTGAAGCGCACGGTCAGCGAGGACGAGGTAACTCACGATGTCAAGTTCTGTGCCCACATCCGCGGCTTCGCCGAAGCCCAATGTGACTGGATCAACACCCAGCTGATCGGCCAAGTACTGCGCGGCGTCCGGTGAGGGAGCCCGTCGACCGGCCTCTATGTAGCTGATGTAGCTGGCGGTGTACTCGTCGCCACCCAGGCGCGCTTGACTCCATCCACGCTCCTGACGGAGCTCGCGCACGCGAGTTCCGAAGCTTCCTGACAGCTTCACGTAGTCACCACCTCTTCACCCGGGGTGTCAACTTTGGGGTGATTGATTCTCTTCTAGATGTTGACAAGTTAGTCAACTCCCCAATATGTTCCCTGTCAAGGACACCCAATACAAGGAGTACCTCCCATGAACAGGTCGACCGCGCGTCGCTTCGTAGTCCGCACCGCTGCAGTGGTTGCAATCGCCGGGGCGGTCGCCATCGGCCCAGTAAGCCACGCGCAGGCCGGTGGAGGCGAGGGGCACTGGAAGCCTGGCTTCGCGATCGCCGTCGCCAAGTAGTCCGTACCAGCCGCGTCACACCGCAAGACTGCCACATAAATCAGCCCACCCTTGGAGCCCGACGGGCCGGTCCTCTCGAGGACCGGCCCTTGGCTTTTCTCATCCAGGGTGGGCATATCCGGAGTGACTGAGCCCCGGTCACGAGCGATTGCGCTTCCGGTCGACCGGCACTGGTTCGTACGCGGCAAGCGGCCGGCCCTTGGTGAGGGCCGGCCGCTTGTGTGTGGTGGTCAGAGACTCACTTGACCGAGACGCTGGCGCCGGCAGTCTCAAGCTGCTCCTTCGCCTTGGCTGCGGCTTCCTTGGTGACCTTCTCCAGAACGGCCTTCGGGGCCGCCTCGACGAGATCCTTGGCCTCCTTGAGACCGAGATCCGTGAGAGCGCGCACCTCCTTGATGACGCTGATCTTCTTCTCGCCGGCGCTCTCGAGGATGACGTCGAACTCCGTCTGCTCCTCGACCTCTTCGGCGGCAGCGGCACCGGCCGGGGCCGCGGCGGCCGAAGCGGCAACCGGGGCAGCGGCGGTGACGCCGAACGTGTCTTCGAACTGCTTCACGAACTCGCTGAGCTCGATCAGTGTCATCTCCTTGAACGCCTCAAGGAGCTCGTCTTTGCTGAGCTTGGCCATGGTGGCTTCCTTCCTTACTCGGTTGCAGCGCTAGCCGCGTCGGTGATGTCCGCAGCATCTGCTGCCTGGGGTGCCGACGACGAGTCGTCGGCGTTGTCCTGCGCCTGGTCGACAGCGGGAGCCGAGCCGGCCCCACCGATGAGGGACGGGTCCTCCGTCGCAGCCCTCTCCAGGGCGCCGAGTGCACGGGCGGCCTGATTGAGGGGAGCAGCGATGAGGTACACGGCCCGGGACAGGTTGGCCAGAAGAGCCCCGGCCATCTTGGCCAGCAGCACCTCGCGCGACTCGAGGTCGGCGAGCTTCTTCACGGCGTTGGCGTCGAGGACGAGACCGTCCATGACACCGCCCTTGATGACCAGTGCGGGATGAGCCTTCGCGAAGTCACGCAGACTCTTCGCCACATGGGCGACGTCTCCGTTGATGAACGCGATCGCTGTGGGGCCCGCCAGCGTGCTGTCGAGGCCCTCGATGCCCGCTTGACGGGCGGCGATCGTGGTCAGAGTGTTCTTCGCTACGGCGTAGGTGGCGTCCGCGCCGAGCGACCGCCTGAGCTCCTTGAGGTCTTTGACCTTGAGCCCGCGGTACTCGGTCAGCACAACCGCGGCAGAACCAGAGAACTGGTCCTTGAGATCCGCGACCGTGGCAGCCTTGTCCGGCCTCGCCATGAGGTCTCCTTCCACTACTGAAGAGATCGCCGTAGATCACTCCGGGGGAAGAAAAAGCCCCGGCACCCAGGTGCACGGGGCTCGGCCACTTGCATGGCGAGTACGTTCACCTGCGCGGGCTGTCCCAGGTGGGACACTTCGGACGAGCGAACTCGTCAACCAGCGGTCTTCGGCCCTGGAAGGCTATCGGTCGTACACCGGACGGACCAAATCGGCGCTCAGCCGAGATCCTCTCCCGACAACCAGCGCACGCGGTCGAACAGGGTGCGGTACCCGGACCACGTGGCCCCGCGTCGCGCGGCGCGGCGATGAAGCCGTCACCACCCTCGACGTACTCGGAGGTGTAGAACGCGTCGGGGCTGGGCGGCTACGGGGCGTAGTGCTGGATCGTCCCGCCTTGCGAGAGGTCGACGAGCTCGGCCGCGATCGCGTCGGCGTCGGACAGGATCTGCGCCAGGTCGTACGTGAGGAGCCGTCGATCCGCGACGACGAGGTCGCCATCGACGAGGACGCTGTGCACGTCGCTCGTGGACCGTACGGAGTAGAGCAGAGCGGCCCGCGGATCGTGGACGGGCCGGTTGTGGACCCCGGACAGGTCGACGAGCACGATGTCGGCGCGCTTGCCCACCTCGAGGGCACCGGTCACGTCGCCGAGCCCCGTCAGCGTGGCGCCGCCTCGCGTGCCGATGCGCAGCGTCTCAGAGATCGTGAGCGCCATGACATCGTGCTCCTGCTGCTTGGTGCCGAGCGCGATCCACTGCATGGCCTCGAGGACGTCGAGGGTGTTGTTGCTGGCGGCACCGTCCGTGCCGGCCCCGACGTTGATCCCCGCGTCCAGAAGGCCCCTCACCGGAGTGATCGGGTCGAGCGCGTGCTTGAAGTAGCCCTTCGGGCACGAGGCCACGCCCGTCCGATCGGCGTACCGGGCAAGGATCTCGATGTCGTCGGGCGTGATCCCGCACCCGTGCGCGATGACCGTGCCGGCGTCGAGGATGCCCGTACGTTCGGCGACCTGGATGGGCGTCACTCCTAGTCGCTCCAGTGAGCTGCGCGTCTGGTCCATGTTCTCGGCGACGTGCAGGTGGATCTTGAGGCCGCGGTCGCGGGCGTGGTCGGCCGTGAGCTGGAGGTCCTCCTCAGTGACCGTGTACGTGCTGTGCGGGCCGAGGCTCGCCCGGATCCGGGGGTCGCCCATCGCCAGGATCTCGTCGACGGCGTCAAACGCGGCGGCGCGGCCCTCGGCGCCCGACGACGAGAAGTACGTCGGTGCGAGGTCGGCACGGATCCCCAGCTCCTGGGCGGCCAGGGCGATCTGGTCGGCGTAGAAGTAGTGGTCGACGAACGCGGTCACGCCACTGAGCAGCATCTCGGCGCAGGCGAGCCGCGCGCCCACCCGTACCCGTTCCGGAGTGAGGTTCATCTCCATCGGCCAGATCTTGACGTTGAACCAGTCCTCGACGCTCACGTCTTCGGCGGCGCCGCGGAACATCACCATGGGCGTGTGGGTGTGAGAGTTCGTCAGGCCCGGGATCGCGAGCAAGCCCGTACCATCGACGACCTGTCCCTCGACCGCCCCGCCCTGCGTGGGACGGATCGCTGTGATCGCACCGTCCGTGATCTCGATGTCCTGGTTCTCCGCGACCGTGACCTCACCGGTGGCGGGCACCTCGAGGACGGAACAGTTGCGGATGAGTCGCACAGCCACGTGGGCTCCTTTCGGTGCTGCCGACGCTACGGTGGCAGACCGTCCGGTGCAATCGACGCATCACGTCCGCGCCCGAGGTCGCTGCATGCCATTGCTCGGTGACAGACGTGGCCGACCCCTTCAGGCATCGCAGCACAGCAACCGCGCAGCGCCGATCGCGACGGCGCCGACCACCCATGCCACCAGCGCCAGGCCGCCTGCCATGACGGGAGCAGCAGCGACGCCGTGTCGGCGTAGAGGTCATGGCCGACGGCGTCCACCAGCCAGCGGGCCACCTTCGGCCATGGGCTCAGAACGACGGGAGCGACGAGGATCAGACCACACACGGTCGCGGTGCTCGCCACCAGGTGACGGATGGCGACTGCCGAGGCGCAGCTGAGGACCGCCGCGCTGGCGTGGACGAGCGACGCGATCGCCACCATGCGCATCTCGGCCAGCGACCAGGTGCTCAAAGACAGGGACATCCGCCCTAGGGCGAGCGCTCCGCCCGATGAAGCGACCGCGGCTAGGGCGACGACGACCAGCTTCGCGACCAGGAACCGCGCACGCCGAGGTACGGCCAGGAGTGTGGCGACGATCTGGCGGGACACGTACTCACCGCAGGCTTCGCGCGCAACTGGTCATCGCCGCGTACGAGTCAGGGCTCATCGCTCCGGGACGTTGACGCGGGTCTCCCGTCCGCCGGTCGCCACAACGGGAGGCGGACCAGCCACATGCTGCCTCGTCGTCGATCCGGACTCATCGACGGCTCAAGCGTGTACGCAGTGCCACCGCCACCGGGAGGGCGATGTGCGCGGGTAGGACGGTGCCGGCGACAGCGAGGAGTGCGGGCACCG
>JADGPB010000129.1 GCA_017882655.1 Propionibacteriales bacterium | reverse complement strand
AAGGCCTCGCCGCCCGAGAGGCGGATGCCGCGGGCCCAGTCCGCGCCGGGCATGGGCTTCTTGCCGACCGGCTGCACCGTGAGCAGCCGCAACGACGCACGACCTGTACCGACGAGCAGCTCGCGCCGACGCGCCTCGATCGTGCCCGCGGTCAGCGACTCCTCGGCCGGTTCCGCCAGGAGCACCCTGAAGCGTTGCCCGTCGAAGGTCGTCCACGCTCCGGGTTCGGGGTTCGCCCCGCGCACCAGATCAGCCAGCTCCCGGGCAGGACGGGTCCAGTCGACCCGGACGTCGTCGAGCTCGAGCTTGGCCGCATAGGTGACTCCCTCATCGGGTTGCGGCGTCGGCTCTGCCCCCGATGCAATCCGGTCGAGGGTCTCGACGAGCAGGCCCGCACCGCTGACGGCCAACCGGTCCAGCAGGTCCCCGGCGGTGTCAAGCGGTGCGACGGGCTCCGCGACGGTCCCGTACACCGGGCCGGCATCCAGCTCACGCACGATCTGGAACGTCGTGGCACCGGTCGTCGTCACGCCGTCCATCAGCGCGCGCTGTACCGGGGCGGCCCCCCGGTAGGCCGGGAGCAGCGAGAAGTGAAGGTTGACCCAGCCGTGCACAGGGATGTCCAGCGTGCGTCGCGGCAGGAGCGCGCCGTACGCGACAACCGGGCAACAATCCGGCTCGAGGGCCGCGAGCCGCTCCCGAAAGGCAAGGTCCTTCGGATGGTCAGGCGTCAGTACCTCGACACCGCGCTCCTCCGCCCACTGCGCGACAGGACTCGGTACGAGACGGGCGCTGCGCCCTTGCGCGGAAGCAGGACGCGTCACCACAGCGACCAGGTCATGGCTGCTCGCGGCGATCGCGTCGAGGCTCGGCAGTGCAGTGGCAGGGGTTCCCGCGAACACGAGGCGCATGTGCGGCAGCGTACCGACCGAGCCGCGCACCGGCTCGCTCAGTGAGCCGCGACGGCCGCCTCGAGCTGCTCCTTCGACATGCGGTGGCGACCGACGATCCCGAGCTCACCAGCGGTCACGAGCAGCTGCCGACGCGTCGGACCGGCGGGCACAGCAGGCTCGATGACGCCCTGATCCCCCACGATGGCAGCTGCAGCTGGCACTTCGCGCGCAACGCTCGCCGACGCAGGAAGGCTCTCAACGACGGCCTGAGTCGCGACTGCCTTCTGCGTCGCCTTCTTCGCAACAGTCAGCTTCTGTGCGGCCTTCTTGGCAGAGGCCTTCTTGGCGTCCGCCTTCTGCGTGGCCTTCTTCGCCGCAGCGAGCTTCTCGGCCGCCTTCTTCGCGGCCGCCTTCTCCTTGGCCTTCTTCGCGGCGGCCTTCTCGTTGGCCTTCTGCGCGGCCTTGGCCTTCAGCTTCTTCTCGGCTGCCTTCTTGGCGGCAGCTTTCTCGTCCGCCTTCTTCGACTTCGCCATGTCCGTGTGCCCCTGTTCGCCGCAACGCCCGATCAGCACAGGGTACTTCTGTTGCCCTCATCCGAGGCTGAGCCGCGCCGCAGGGGCTCAGCCGACGTCGACCGGGTCGACCTTGATCCGCAGCTGCCGCTGGTCCTTGCGAGCCGACCGAGCCGCAAGGAAGGCGCGGAGCGTGGCCACGAGCGGCGGCCCCGACGCCAACGGCGACCTGATGACCAGCCGCGCCAGCTGGTCCGCCCCGTCCTCGGTCGGGACCACGAGCGCTGGGCCTAGAGCGACTGCACCGGGCACCGTCGCTACCGCCGCGGCCAACTCAATGAGCGCAGCCCACTCTCCCTGCGCTACGGCGAGGAAGACAGCCGGCGGAAGCTCGGCCTCGACGCGGTCGGCCAGCTCGCGCTCCGCGAACCCGACCGGGTCGACCCTGGTGAGTGCTTGAAGTGGGCGCGAGCCGGACGGCCCGACGACCAAGACCGTGCCTCCGTCGGACCCCGGACGCACCAGCGCCGTCACCAGGAACCAGCGTCGCAGCGCCTCCTCGGCGGCTCGCAGGTCGGGACGGTTGAGCAGCACGCTCGAGTCGAGCAGGAGAGCCGCCGCGTACCCTCCGTCGGCGACCGGTTCCGCACCGGGCGTCGCGACCACGAGGCAGGGCTCGGATCCCACTTCGGTGAGCACCTTCCCCAGCGATGACAATCGCACGGTCGTACCGGGGAAGGCCTTCCCGAGCTCCTCCGCCGTACGTTCGGAGCCGACTCTCGTGGAGCGCCACCTGGTTCCACCGCAGCTCGGGCAGCTCCAGCCGAGCACCGCTCGCCCGCACCACGTACAGGTCGTGAGCGGATGCCCCGATCCCGGAGAGGAATCGGTACGGACACGGCCTCGACAGTGCGGGCATCGCACCGGTTCCCGGCAGGTCTGGCAGCTCAGGCTGACCACGTACCCGGCACGCGGCACCTGGACGAGGATGGGGCCCTGCGCCAGCCCGGTACGTACGACGCTGAACGCCTGGTGCGGCAACCTGGCCGCCCGCGCTTCCGGGTCCCGCTCCAGGGCGAAGTCATCATCAGCCGCCACCCGTACGGCCGGCGCCTCGGTGCGCGCACGATCGGCGGTCAACGCGATCGGGTGGAGCCAGCTGCGCCCCACCCACGACTGGACCTCGGCGGTCCGTGAGTACGAGCCGAGCAGGAGCCCAGCGCCGCGCTGGGTGACGCGGATGGCGGCCACGTCGCGGGCATGCGGGTACGGCGCGTGCGGGTCGCTGAGGAGGTCGTCGCCGTCGTCCCAGACGCAGACGAGTCCGAGATCGACCACCGGCGCGAAGACCGCGGACCGCGTCCCCACGACCACCCGAGCCTGACCCCTCAGACCACGCAGGAACGCCCGGTAGCGTGCGGCCGGACCGAGGTCGGCCGACTGCCGTACGACCAGACCCCTGCCCACGCGACGCTCGACGGCTGGCAGCAGGCGGGCCACGTCCTTGACGTCAGGGACGACGAGGACGGCGGACCGCCCTGATGCCACGCAGGCAGCGGCCGCCGCGGCGAAGCCCTCGGTCCAGTCGCCGATCGGTGCTGCCACCGGTACGACCGTCCACGCCGCCCGGGGAGACGCCCCGGAGGCGAGCGCGGAGATGTAGCCGACGCCGTCCGGGTAGGCGGCCAAGGGCCCTGGACTCGCGTCAGGGGCCCCCGTTTCCGGCAGCGGCTTGACCTCCGCCTTCTCTGTCGCCGCATGCCGTGGCGGAACGGCCAGCCGCACCACGTCCGAGAACGTGCCCGCGTAGTGATCGGCGACCGCTCGTACCAGCTCGATCGTCGCAGGCGGCAGGACGACCTCGTCGGAGAGGCTCTTGGAGAGCGGCGCGAGACGTGCCAGCTCGCTCTCGGCGACCCGCTCGACGACGTAGCCGTCGACGAGCCGGCCGGAGAACCTCACTCGCACCCGGGAACCCGGCACGGCGGCCTGGTCGAGCGCCTCAGGCACCGCGTAGTCGAACAGCCTGTCGAGGTGCGGAAGCCCGACGTCGACATGCACGCGCGCGACGGGCAGATCCAAGGCCTACCCCCGGACAGCCTGCGCCAGCGTGTCGGCCTTGTCGGTCCGCTCCCAGCCGAACTCACTCAGCTCACGGCCGAAGTGGCCGTAGTTGGTGGTCAACGAGTAGATCGGGCGCAGCAGGTCGAGCTGACGGATGATGACGGCTGGACGAAGGTCGAAGACGCTCTCCACCGCCGCGGTGACCTGCTCGAGCGGAACCTTCTCCGTGCCGAAGCAGTCGACGTACAGGCCCACCGGGTGAGCGCGGCCGATCGCGTACGCGACCTGCACCTCGCAGCGGGTCGCGAGGCCCGACGCGACGACGTTCTTGGCCACCCAACGCATCGCGTACGACGCGGAGCGGTCGACCTTGGACGGGTCCTTGCCCGAGAACGCGCCACCACCGTGACGAGCCATGCCGCCGTACGTGTCGACGATGATCTTGCGTCCCGTGACGCCGGCGTCTCCCATCGGGCCGCCCACGACGAAGGACCCGGTCGGGTTCACGTAGACCTTGAGGTGGGGTCGGGCCAGCTCGTACGTCGCGAGAACGGGCCCGATGATGAGTCGCTCGACGTCGGCCTTGATCTGCGACTGCGTGACATCTGCACGGTGCTGGGTGGACACGACGACAGTGTCGATCGCGATGGGGGTGTCTCCGTCGTACTCGATCGTGACCTGCGTCTTGCCGTCCGGACGGAGGTAGTCGAGCTCGCCGCCGCGACGTACGGCGGTGAGCCGCTCGCTGAGCCGGTGGGCGATGTCGATGGGGAGCGGCATGAGGGTGGCGGTGTCTGAGCAGGCGTACCCGAACATGAGGCCCTGGTCACCGGCGCCCTGGGAGTCGTTGTCGTCGGCCGAGCCCTCGGCGCGGTGCTCCTCGGCGGAGTTCACGCCCTGTGCGATGTCCGGGGACTGGCTGCCCAGCGCGACTACGACGCCGCAGGACTCGCCGTCGAACCCGATGTCGCTGGAGGTGTAGCCGATGTCGAGGACCCGCTGGCGAGCGATCTTCGCAATGTCTACGTACGCCTCCGTCGTCACCTCTCCCGCCACGACGACGAGTCCGGTGGTGACCAGGGTCTCGACGGCCACCCGGCTCCTCGGATCCTGCGTCAGCAAGGCGTCGAGTACAGAGTCGGCGATCGAGTCGGCGACCTTGTCGGGATGGCCCTCGGTGACGGACTCCGAGGTGAACAAACGAGGCACAGGTGCTCCCTAGTTGGCCATGGCGCGGTGGTTGACCACCGCGTCGAGTATCCGATGTGCAACGACGGCCTTGCTGGCCGCGACGCGACCACAGGCACCGGCGGTGTCCACGATCATGACAGTGGTGTCGGACATTCCGAACACCTTGTGGTCCGACACGTCGTTCACGACGAGCAGGTCGGCGCCTTTACGCGACAGTTTGGCACGTCCCGCAGCCACCAACGCGGTCTCGTCGGCGATCGTCTCAGCGGCGAACCCGACGATGGTCTGTCCGGCGCGACGGGCCCGCGTCAAACCGGCGAGCACATCCGTCGTCTGGATGAGCTCGAGGGACATTCCGTCCCCGCCGGACTTCTTGAGCTTCTCGCCCGAAGGGGCGATCGGCGTGAAGTCGGCGACAGCGGCGGCCATGACGATGATGTCCGCGGAGGCGGCGGTCTCTGTCATCGCGGTGGCCAGGTCCGCGGTCGACGCGACGGTGCGAACATCCACCGAGGACGGCCACGGTACGTCCACGTGGGCGGCCACGAGCGTCACCCGTGCGCCACGCAGTACCGCTGCCCTGGCGATCTCGACGCCCATGCGACCTGACGACGCGTTGCCGATGAACCTGACTGGGTCGATGGCCTCGTGAGTACCGCCGGCGCTCACCACGACGGACAGCCCGGTGAGGTCGCGCTCAGCGGCTCGCGTGCTGATGTCGCCTTCGAGGAGCGCCTCCGCGATCCCGACGATCTCCGCCGGCTCTGGCAGCCGGCCGATGCCATTGTCCGCGCCGGCGAGTCGACCCGAGGCGGGATCCAGCACGACGATGCCGCGGGACCGCAAGGTGGCGACGTTCTGGGTCGTTGCGGGATGGAGCCACATCTCCGTGTGCATCGCAGGGCACACCAGCACGGGGCAGGTCGCCGTGAGCAGCACGTTGGTCAGCAGGTCGTCGGCCCGACCAGCAGCCTGCCGGGCGATGAGGTCAGCCGTGGCAGGAGCAACGAGTACGAGGTCGGCCTCACGGCCCAGTCGTACGTGCGGGATGGCGTCCGCGCCGGTGAACACGTCTGTCGCCACGGGCTTTCCGGACAGCGCGGCGAACGTCGTCTCCCCCACGAAACGCAACGCGTTCTCGGTGGGCACGACCGTGACGTCGTGTCCGTCCTCGCGCAGACGCCGAAGGATCTCACAGGCTTTGTACGCGGCGATTCCGCCGGACACGCCCAGGACGATCCGGCTCACGGGCGGTTGTCTCAGAGCTCGGCGTCGCCGAAGGGATCGCCGAAGACGAAGTCCGGATCGGCGACGGCCTCAGCGCGGGCGGCAGCCTCAGCCTCGGGATCGATCTGGGTGCATTCGAGCATGTTCGCGTTGACCTCACGCAAGGCGATCGACAACGGCTTCTCCTGCGGGGAGGTGTCTACCAAGGGGCCGACATTCTCGAGCAGGCCCTCGGCCAGCTGCGAGTAGTAGGCGTTGATCTGGCGCGCACGCTTGGCAGCGAACAGGACGAGACGGTACTTGCTGTCTACCTTCTCCAGCAGCTCGTCGATCGGCGGATTGGTGATGCCTTCTGCGTGAACCGTCACTAGTTACCTTCAGTCGGGTTGGATGCTCGCCCAGCGGAGCCAGGGCTCAGACCCATGAATCTTACCAACTCCCGGCAGGACTTCGCGACATCGCTGTTGACGATGATCTCGTCGAACTCCGAAGCGGCCGCGAACTCCTCGTCCGCGGTACGGAACCGACGCGTCAGCTCGGCCTCATCCTCCGTACCGCGTCCCCTCAGCCGCCGCTCGAGCTCCGCCCGGTTGGGCGGCATGAGGAAGACCGAACGCACCTCGGGCATCTTCTCTCGCACCCGTCGGGCGCCTGCCAGATCGAGCTCGAGCAGGCACGCCCGGCCCTCCGCCAGCGCTTTCAGGACCGGCTGCTTCGGCGTGCCGTAACGGTGCAGTCCGTGGACGAGCGCCCACTCGAGCAGGTCGTCCGACGCGACGAGCGCGTCGAACTCGGCATCGCTGATGAACCAGTAGTTGACTCCGTGCACTTCACGGGGTCTCGGAGACCTCGTGGTCACTGAGACCGACAACCAGATTTCGGGGTGCTGCTGGATCAGCCT
>JADGPB010000128.1 GCA_017882655.1 Propionibacteriales bacterium | reverse complement strand
TGGGCTCACCGGGTGACGACCGCCGGACGTCTTGCCCTCGCCACCACCGTGCGGGTGGTCGATCGGGTTCATCGCCACACCGCGGACGGTCGGGCGAACGCCCTTCCAGCGCATGCGACCGGCCTTGCCCCAGTTGATGTTGGACTGCTCGGCGTTGCCGACGGTCCCGATGGTCGCCCGGCAACGGACGTCCACCAAGCGCATCTCGCCCGAAGGCATACGGAGCGTGGCGAACCTGCCCTCGCGTGCGACCAGCTGGATCGCGGAACCCGCGGAGCGGGCCAGCTTGGCGCTACCGCCGGGCCGAAGCTCGACTGCGTGCACCTGCGTACCGACCGGGATGTTGCGCAGCGGCAGGTTGTTGCCCGGACGGATGTCCGCGGCCTCGCCCGCCTCGATGGTTGCGCCCTGCAACAGGCCCTGGGGGGCGATGATGTAGCGCTTCTCACCGTCCGCGTAGTGGAGCAGCGCGATGCGAGCGGTGCGGTTGGGGTCGTACTCGATGTGAGCGACCTTGGCCGGAATACCGTCCTTGTCGTACCGCTTGAAGTCAACGAGGCGGTAGGCCTGCTTGTGGCCACCGCCGATGTGACGAGTGGTGATCCGGCCCTGACTGTTGCGACCGCCGGTCTTCGGCTTCGGCGACACCAGGGACTTCTCCGGCGACGTACGCGTCACCTCGACGAAGTCCGCGACGCTCGAGCCACGACGACCGGGTGTCGTCGGCTTGTACTTACGAATACCCATGACTTGTGTTCGTCCTTACTCGTCAGGCCTGAGCGAACAGGTCGATGCGGTCGCCGTCGGCAACGGTCACGATGGCGCGCTTGGTGTCAGGGCGACGGCCCGTCCCGTAGCGCGTCCGACGCTTCTTGCCAACACGGTTGATCGTGTTGACGCCGGTGACAGTCACCTTGAACACCTTCTCGACCGCGATCTTGATCTCGGTCTTGTTCGCCGCCGGATCGACGAGGAACGTGTACTTGTTCTGGTCCAGGAGTGCGTAGCTCTTCTCACTGACGACCGGCGCGAGCAGGACGTCGTGGTAGGCGCGAATCTTGAGGGCGTCGCTCACTTGTCTGCCTCCTCATCCGTGGCCTTGGCGGCCTTCTTGGCGCTGCTGGACGCGGCGCCCTTCGCCTTCGGCTCGGCCTTCTCAGCCTTCGCCTTGGGCTCGACCTTCTCGGCCTTGGCAGGCTTCTCGACCTTCTCGACCTTCTCGGCCTTGGCAGGCTTCTCGGCCTTCTCGGCCTTGGCAGGCTTCTCCGTCTTGGCTGGCTTCTCGTCAGCCAAGGCCTCGACCGCGGCAAGAGCCTCGGCCTCGGTGGAGGTTGCGACCGCCTTGGCGGACTTGCCACCCTGCTGCCCGGCGACGAACGCCTCCAGCGCCTTGGTCGTGAAGACCACAGACTCGTTGACGATCACGTCGTAGACGTTGAGCTGGTCGACGGCGATCGCATGGACACCGGCGAGGTTGCGCAGGCTCAGCCAGGCGACGTCCTCATCGCGGTGCAGGACCACGATCGCGGAACGGTAGTCACCGATGGCCGTGAGCGAGGCGAGCGCTGCCTTGGTCGAGGGAACCTCGCCCGAGACGAGACTGTCGAGGACGTAGAGCTTGCCATCGCGGACCCGGTCGGAGAGCACTCCGCGCAGGGCGGCGGCGATCATCTTCTTGGGTGTGCGCTGGGCGTACGAACGCGGGTGCGGTCCGTGGACGACACCGCCACCGACCCACTGCGGGGCGCGGCGCGAACCCTGACGGGCGCGGCCGGTGCCCTTCTGGCGCCACGGCTTGATGCCACCGCCGCGGACGTCGCCGCGGGTCTTGGTGGAGTGCGTGCCCTGGCGGGCCGCAGCCTGCTGAGCGACGACCACCTGGTGGATCAGCGGCACGTTCGTCTGTACGTCGAACAGGCTTGCGGGCAGCTCTGCGGTCTTCTTCGTGTCAGCGCCGAGGACGTCGACCTTCACCGACTCGCTCATGCGTTGCCCCCCTTCTTCGCGGCGGAACGGATGACGACGAGCGCGCCCGTGGGGCCGGGAACGGCACCCTTCACGAGGATCAGGCCGCGCTCCGCATCGATCGCGTGCACTGTCAGGTTCTGGACCGTCTTCTTGTCGACGCCCATGCGGCCGGCCATCTTGACGCCGGGGAACACGCGGGACGGCGTCGACGACTGGCCGATGGAACCCGGCCCGCGGTGCTTGCGGTGCACACCGTGGGACGCGCCGAGGCCGTGGAACCCGTGACGCTTCATGACACCGGCGGTGCCCTTGCCCTTGGTGACGCCGGTCACATCGACGATGTCGGCGACGGCAAAGACGTCGGTGGTGAGTTCCTGGCCCAGCGTGTACTCGCTGGCGTTGGTCGTGCGGAGCTCGAGCAGGTGCCTGCGGGGCGTCACGCCGGCCTTCTCGAAGTGACCCGAGTCCGGCTTGTTGATGGACGTGGCCTTGACGGCGCCGAAGCCGAGCTGAACGGCGGAGTAGCCGTCCTGCTCAGGCGTACGGACCTGCGTCACTACGCACGGGCCTGCCTGGATCACGGTCACGGGGACGATGCGGTTGTTCTCGTCCCACACCTGGGTCATGCCGAGCTTGGTGCCCAGCAGCCCCTTCACATTGCGTTCGTGCGTCATCGTCTCTGGCCTCACGGGAGCTTGATCTCGATGTCGACACCAGCCGGAAGGTCGAGACGCATGAGCGAGTCAACGGTCTTCGGCGTGGGGTCGAGGATGTCGATCAGCCGCTTGTGCGTACGCAACTCGAAGTGCTCGCGGCTGTCCTTGTACTTATGGGGCGAGCGGATCACGCAGTACACGTTCTTCTCGGTCGGCAGCGGCACGGGGCCGGCGACCTTGGCGCCCGTCCGGGTCACCGTGTCCACGATCTTGCGCGCCGAGGAGTCGATGACCTCATGGTCATACGCCCTGAGCCTGATGCGGATCTTCTGTCCCGCCACGGTTCATCCCTCTCGTCCTGCTCCGGCTCGGAGCCGGATCGTCTCGGAAGACTCACGGTGAGCTCCCTTGTCGCCCCGACCCACGCGGTCGGGCGTGTCGCATCTTCAGACCGCAGTCGTCCCCTGCGAGATCGCAGTGACCGATGTCCGGCGAAGACCGGCACCCTTGTAGAGAGTCTCCTGGTACGGTGCGACGCAGCGGTGGAGACCGCGCGACGCACCCCGGCGACCCGTCGGGGCAACCCCGCAATCCTGACACGGTTGCCCATCGAGAGCAAATCCACTGACTGGTCCCGAATCCACCCACGTTCTGGTTCCATCAGCCTCATGAATGCCGAGCTGACGGCCGTACGGGACTTCCTCGGAAGCCACCCACCCTATGACGCTTTGGAGCCGGCTGCACTGTCGGCCCTGCTGGCGACGATGTCGACGGTCTACGTCCGCCGTGGCACCGAGGTGATCGGTCTGGGTGCGGCGAACGACACGGCGTACGTGATTCGTGCCGGGGCCGTCGAGATCCGCGACACCGCGGACGGCCTCGTGGAGCGGGCGGAGGAGGGGACGACGTTCGGGGTCTCGTCCGTACGGGCTCGTGCGGGGTCGAACTACCGCATTGTCGCCATCGAGGACAGTCTCCTGCTGACGATCCCCGGCGACGCGTTCCGTACCCTCTTGGCGCGGCCCGAGGTCGGTCGGTTCTTCGACCTCCAGTCCAGCGCCCGGCTTCGGGCGGCCGTGCTGGCGACCCGGGTCTCGGACTCGCGGCATGCGATCTTCGGCGTCACCGTTCGGGACATGCTGGGAAGGGAGCCCGTCACGACCTCACCGACCACTCCTATCCGTGAGGTCGCACAGGTGATGGCGCGCCACGGGGTCTCGGCGATCCTCGTCATCCAGGCCGGCCGGCTAGTGGGGATAGTCACCGACCGCGACCTCCGCCGCCGAGTCGTCGCGGAGGGAGTCGGGGTCGAGCGACCGGTCGTGGAGATCATGACCGCGGACCCGATCTCGGTCGACCCGGACAGCCCCGCCTTCAGCGTCCTGCTCGAGATGACCAGCCGTGGCGTCCATCACCTTCCGGTCACCGATCCGGACGGGAAGCCACTGGGGCTCGTGTCGGCCGGGGACCTGCTCCGCCTGGGACAGTCGAGCCCGGTGCAGCTCGCCGCCGACATCGCGCGTCAGCAGACCATCGACGGCGTCGTGACGGTCGCCTCGGGGCTGCCGCGGCTCGTGGAGCAGCTCGTCACCAGCGACGTCAGCGCCGACGACATCGGCCGGGCGACCTCCGCGGTGGCCGACGCGGCGATCCGACGGATCGTGACGCTGGCCGAGCTGGGTCTCGGCCCAGCCCCCGCCCCGTACTGCGTCGTGGCCATGGGCTCTCTCGGACGCCTCGAGGCAGGCCTGGGCGCCGATCAGGACACGGCGATCCTCGTCGATGACTCGGGCGATGCCGCCGACGCGTGGTACGGCCAGCTGGCGGCGGCCCTCACCGACGCCATGGAGCGGATCGGGTTCCCGCGCTGTCCCGGAGACGCGATGGCGACCAACCCCCGCTGGAGGCAGACCGTCGCGGGCTGGCGGCAGACGTTCCGAGCCTGGATGGACGAGCCCGAGCCGACAGCACTCATGGAGGCGCAGATCTTCTTCGACATGCGTCCGATCACCGGCGACGTGTCCCTGTACGCAACCCTGTCGGCCGACATCCTCGCGATCGCACCACGGAGCGCGCGGTTCCTCGCCCACCTTGCTGCGAGCGCGCTCAGTCGCACTCCCCCGCTGGGTTTCTTCCGCAACCTCGTCCTCGACCGCGACGGCGCCCACCGTCACACGCTCGACCTCAAGCACGGTGGCATCGCCGCTGTCGTCCAGCTGTCTCGTCTGTACTGTCTCACCAAAGGCCTCGCACCTCACAACACCCAGGCGCGGATCACGGCTGCACGCAACGCAGGAGTCATCGGACAGGAGTCCGCCGAGAACCTGTCGGACGCGTACGAGTTCATCTGCTACCAGCGCGTACGGCACCAGGCGCGCCAGATCCGCGAAGGCCTCGTCCCTGACAGCCACGTCGATCCTGACGAGCTGAGCGATCTCGACAAGAAGCACCTCCGCGATGCGTTCGGCGTCGTGAAGACCATGCAGAACGCCCTGTCGGTCACCTACCAGATCGGATTCCTGTGACTCCGTTCGGGTGGGGACGGGGTCGGCGGCGACGAGCCACCGAGGAGGAGGCGCCGCCTGGGCCGCTACGCGACTACCTGAGCGCCTCGCCGCCGGATCCCCGGACGCCACTGGCCCAGGTTCGGCTGCTCGCGCTCGACTTCGAGACGACCACCCTCGAAGCGGCCACAGGCTCTCCGCTGTCAGCCGGATGGGTCCCGGTGGACGGAACGGCTGTACGGCTGGGTGGCGCCGGCTCTGTGGGGTTCCTGGCGCCTGCTGCCGGCGTCGGGGACTCGGCCGTCTTCCACGGCATCACCGACGACGCGGCCAGTCTCGGCGTCGATGAGCGGGTGGCTGTCGAGAGGATCCTAGCGGCGCTTGCCGGACGGGTCCTTCTCGCTCACCACGCCTCGATCGAGACGAGCTTCCTGGCCGCCGCCTGCCGCCGGATCTGGGGGGTCGCGCCGGAGTTCGCCTGCGTCGACACGCTCGAGATCGAGCATCGCCTGGCGACTCGCGGTGGCTCCGAGCCAGTGCCAGGTTCGCTGCGGCTCGGTGCGTCCAGAGAGCGGTACGGGCTCCCCGCGTACGGTGCCCACGAGGCGCTCACAGACGCCCTGGCCTGCGCCGAGCTGTACGTGGCGCAGGTCTCGGTCCTGGGCGCCGCCTCGCCCCTCAAGTCGGTGCTCTCCTGACCGGGTGAGCCTCGAGTCAGAGGGTCGCCCGAAGCGCGCTCACGCGTGACAGCACGGACTTCTTGCCGAGCAGCTCCATCGACTCGAACAGAGGCGGCGAGACTCGGCGGCCGGTGATGGCGACCCGGAGCGGGGCGAACGCCACCCGAGGCTTCAGCGACATGCCCTCGACCAGCGCCGTACGCAGCGCCTCCTCGATCGCGTCGTGCGTGAAGTCCCCCAGTGCCTCCAGCACCGGGACCACGGCGTCCATCACCTGGGGCGCTGCCTCGGTGAGCTGAGCGCGGGCGTCGTCCTCGATGATCAGGTCCGCATCCGGGGTCAGCGCGAACGTCAGCTGGTCGAGCGCGTCGGACAGCAGGACCAGACGGGGCTGCAGCATCCCGGCCGCGCCGGACACGGTCGCGGCCTCCGCGTCGGTGAGCGGGCGCTGGTGCTCCCGCACGAACGCGACCAGCCGCTCCCCCAGCTCCTCGACTCCCAGGTTGCGGATGTAGGTGCCGTTGAGCCAGTTCAGCTTGTCGAGGTCGAAGATCGGCCCGACCGTGTTGATCTTCGTCCACTCGAAACCCTCGATGAACTCCTCGAACGTCGAGACCTCACTGCGCTCGTCCGCCGGCGGATAGGCGAGCAGCTGGAGGAAGTTCCGCAGCGCCTCGGGAAGGTAGCCCTGCTCGACGAACCACAGCAGCCTCGCGGCAGGGTTCTTGCGCTTGGAGATCTTCGAGCGATCGGTGTTGCGCAGCAGGGGCATGTGCGCGAACGCGGGCGCGTCCCAGCCGAGCCAGCGGTACAGCAGCAGGTGCTTCGGGGTCGACGAGATCCACTCCTCGCCGCGTACGACGTGGGTGATGCCCATGAGGTGGTCGTCGACGACGACCGCCAGGTGGTACGTGGGGAAGCCGTCGGTCTTCAGCAGCACCTGGTCGTCGGGTCTCGGCGCCGCGACCGTACCCCTGATCAGGTCGTCGAA
>JADGPB010000127.1 GCA_017882655.1 Propionibacteriales bacterium | reverse complement strand
ATCCCCAACGACAAGCTGCTCGACATGACCGAGCACCACGTGGCGATCCTCGACGCGTTCCGTCAGGCCGACCAGGTGCTCATGCAGGGCGTGTCCGGAATCACCGACCTCATCACGACGCCGGGCCTGATCAACCTCGACTTCGCCGACGTCAAGGCGGTCATGTCCAACGCCGGCTCGGCGCTCATGGGCATCGGCAGCGCCCGTGGCGAGGACCGTGCCCGCGCGGCTGCGGAGATGGCGGTGTCCTCACCGCTGCTCGAGGCGAGCATCGAGGGTGCCCACGGCGTGCTGCTGTCCATCGCGGGTGGCTCGGATCTCGGGCTGCACGAGGTGTCCGATGCGGCCAACCTCATCGAGGCGGCCGCCCACGAGGATGCCAACATCATCTTCGGTACGGTCATCGACGATGCTCTGGGCGACGAGGTTCGGGTGACGGTCATCGCGGCTGGTTTCGATGGGGGAACGCCGCTGCGCCGCCAGCCGGGCAGCCAGATGCCGACTCGGGCGACGTCTTCGCGTCCGACGACCACGCCTGCGGCGACGCCGGAGCCGGTCGCGGCCGAGCCTGTGCGTGGCGGGTCCGACGAGCTGGACGTCCCCGACTTCATGCGCTGACGTGTTCGTCGCCGCGTTCGAGCCGTCGGCGAACCACGGGGTCGGCATCGCGTTCACCGACCGCCTCGGCGGGATGAGCCAAGGGTCGTACGGTCCGCTGAACCTGGGTCGTACGGACCATGACGACCTGAGCGCTGTGGCAGCCAACTTCGCGCTGCTACGAGCCGAGCTGGGCGTGTCGCGGATCGCGACCCTGCACCAGGTGCACTCCGCCGATGTCGTCGTGATCGACGACAGGACGTTCCCCGCCGACCGCCCGGGCGGTGAGCTCGGAGGATCTGCGCCGGGTGGTCTCAGCCTTCCGGTCGCCGACGCGATGGTCACCACGCTCGCTGGCGTCGCGCTCTGCATCCGTGCCGCGGACTGCGTGCCCGTCCTGCTCGCCGACCCGCAGGCGCGTGTCGTCGGCGCTGCTCATGCCGGCCGTGTGGGACTGGCTTCAGGCGTCCTTGCCGCCACGGTCTCCGCGATGAGGGACCTGGGTGCGTTGGAGATCACCGCGTGGATCGGACCCCACGTCTGCGGTCGCTGCTACGAGGTCCCAGCAGACATGGCCGAGGCCGTGGTCGCAGCGGTTCCCGAGACGGCGTCCAGGACGCGCCAGGGCACTCCTGCGCTGGACCTCGGCGCCGGCTGCGAGGCTCAGCTCCAACGTCTTGGCGTACCGGCGACGCATCACGGCGGCTGCACGCTCGAGGACGAGCTGCTCCACTCCCATCGTCGCGATGGCGCCGGCGCTGGTCGGCTCGGGGCACTTGTGTGGCTCGCTCCCGCTGACTGATCCAGTGCGTGTCGGGAGCCGCCTCCCTGGTTCCGGCGACGTCCAGGGTTAGCCTCGGTGTGTAGACGACGGGAGGACCGGACATGGCGGACTTGATCAAGCGTGGCGCTGCCTGGCTAGGCCTGGTTACGGACCATCGCTACGACGAGCGGGGCGAGCTGATCGAAGACAAGCTCACCGTCGACGAGGACTCACAGCTCGTCGAGTACACGGCGAGCGTGACCCCTTTGCCGAGCCGTCGCGCGGCGACCCCCGACCCGGACCTGTCGCGGATCGTGACCGTGCATCCGAAGACGTTCAACGACGCCAAGACGATCGGCGAGAGCTTCCGTGACGGTTTTCCCGTCATCATGAACCTCACCGACATGGAGGACTACGACGCGAAGCGCCTGGTTGACTTCGCGGCCGGCCTGATCTTCGGGCTCCGTGGAACCTTCGAGAAGGTCACGAACAAGGTCTTCTTGCTCAGCCCGAACGAGGTCACGGTGACCGCGGAAGACCGCGAGCGGATCGCCGGTGGTTTCTATAACCAGAGTTGAGGTTAGTGGGCCTTTTTGCGGCCCCTCCTCGCCTCGCCAAGTCTCGACCTGTAGTGCAGGTGGCAACCGCGCTACGATGCCTTCACTGGCATGTCCTTGGTCCCCTGGGAACCGCTGCTATAGCCTGAGGCAGGCCGATAGCAGGGTTGAACCTGCCCCGGTTCTTGGCGTACAGCCCCGCTACAAGTCTCTTTCAGAGGTGCACACATGACGATGACGCTGGACGAGGTCCGCAAGACCCGGTTCCACATGTCCCGCCGCAACGGCTACGAAGTGACCGATGTGGACATCTTCGTGGACAAGGTCGAGGCCACCCTGATGACCATCACCGAGCAGAACGACCACTTGCGTCGTCAGCTCGAGGCGGCACAGACGGGTGGGAACAGCCCGGAGCTCCAGGCCGAGGTCGACCGTCTCCGCGCCGAGTTGCAGCGGCTCCGTGGGAGCGCCGACGAGGCAGCTTCCCTCCATGTCGAGAATGGGCGTCTGCAGGCCGAGCTCGACCAGGCTCGCGCCGGTGCCGGCGACTCCGGGCTTGTCGAGGAGAACCAGCGGCTTCGTCAGCTGGTCGACAACCACCAGCGGGAGGCCGCGGGCACCCAGAACCTTGCCGCCGAGAACGAGCACCTCAAGGGTCAGATCGCCGAGCTGAGCTCGCGACCCGTTGCCACCGGCGAGGGCCAGGACCTGCAGCACATCGTCGTCACGACGAGCTCCGAAGCCAGTGCGGCGGTCATCAAGCTCGTGCAGCTCGCGACCGAGCAGGCGGAGTCGTTGGTGGAGGACGCGCAGTCCGACGCTCAGCTTCGCCGTACGGAGGCTGAAGAGCACGCGAGCAAGGTGGTCCAGGAGGCCGACGCAGCGTCGGCGCAGGTGACTCAGCAGGCTCAGGCCGCGGCCGAGAAGCTCGCCAAGGAGTCTCAGCTCGAGGCTCAGCGGCTCACCGATGAAGCTGCTCAGAGGGCGCACGAGTCGACGACCGATGCACGTACCAAGGCCGATCGTGTCGAGTCTGAGGCCAGGGTCAACGCGGAGAAGCTCGTCCAGGAGGCCGAGGCACGCGCCTCGTCCGTGGAGCGCGAAGCCAACTCCCGCCGTGCAGACCTGTTGTCCGCACTGGAGAAGGAGCGCGACGCCCTGTCCAGCCACGTCGGCAAGCTCCGCGACTTCGAGTCGACGTACCGCGACTCGCTCGTCACTCACCTGTCCGGTCTCGTGGACGACCTCAAGAACCGCAACTTCGAGCCCGCTGACGCCCCGGTGATCGGTCAGACGGCCGCGCAGGCCAACAGCGGCTCCCAGACGCCGCGCCTCGACGCACTGCTCACCAACCACGACTGACCGTCGTCTCTTGAAACGGGGCCCCCTTCGCGGGGGGCCCCGTTTCTGTGCGTAGTGGGGTGGCGCGTCGCCCCGTGTGTGCGGGCCGTGTATGGTTCGCGTCCTGACAACACGTGGTTGAGAGGTGAGATATGGCAGCGACTCGTCGTCCGGGCACAGTGACGGACACGTCGACGGACACTCCGGTGATTCCTGTCGCGGAGGGTGAAGACCCGTGGACCGCCGAAGAACTGGCCGAGGTGCGCGCCGAGCTCGTGGACGAGGTGGCTCGCATGGAGCGGGCGATCCTCATCGCCGAGGCGGAGCTCGAGGAGCTGCTGCGTGACGCTGGGGACGGCGCAGGTCGCGACCCCGCGGATGTCGGATCCAGCAACTTCGAGCGCGACCAGGAGATGTCGCTCGCGCAGAACGCCCGCGAGATGCTCGAGCAGAGCCAGCTGGCGCTCCGGCTCTTCGACCAGGGCGAGTACGGGGTGTGCGAGATGTGCAGCACCCCGATCGGCAAGGGCAGGCTCCAGGTCTTTCCCCGCGCCACGATGTGCGTGAAGTGCAAGCAGCGCGAGGAGCGACGATAAGCGCTCGAGGCGTCATCGGACACCATGCTGCGAGGCGCCTCATCGTGCTCATCGCGCTCGCTGGACTAGCTCTCGATCAGGTCACCAAGGCGATGGCGGTCGCCTGGCTGGACCCGACGAACCCTCCGAAGATCCTGGGCGGGCTCATCACCTTCCAGCTGATCCGCAACCCCGGTGCGGCGTTCAGCATGGGGGAGAACGCCACGGTGCTGTTCGCCGTACTTGCCATCGTGGCCCTCGTCGTCGTCAGCGTCTGGCTGGTGCCCAGGACCACGGCACGGGTATGGGCGATCGCGACGGGTCTGCTGCTGGCCGGCATCGCCGGGAATCTCACGGATCGCCTGTTCCGGCCGCCAGGGATCATGCGTGGGCATGTCGTGGACTTCATCCAGCTGCCGTACTTCGCGATCGTCAACGTCGCGGACATCTGCCTGACGTCAGCTGCTGTGACGATGGTGATCGTGTCCTTGGTCTCTGAGCGTCCCAAGAGCGACGTGAGCGCAGCGCCCGAGGCCCCGGAGGAGTCGGGGCCCTCCCAGGCATGAGCGTTCACCTCGTCCCAGACGGTCTCGACGGCGAACGGGTCGATGTCGCGGCCGCGCGCATGACGGGGTTGAGCCGTTCCCGGATCGAGACGCTCATCGCCGAGGGAAACGTCCAGCTCGACGGTCGGCAGGCCACGAAGTCGGATCGCGTCACCGGCGGTGCGTTGCTCGAGATCGAAGACCCAGGCCGTCCGGTCGTGTCGGTGGTGCCCCGGGAAGTGGCGGGGATCAGCATCGTGCATGACGATGCCGACATCGTGGTCGTGGACAAGCCGGCGGGGGTCGCGGCGCACCCCACCCTTGGCTGGGACGGACCGTCGGTCGTCGAGCACCTTGCTGCCGCCGGCTTCCGGGTCTCCACCTCTGGGGCGCACGAGCGTCAAGGCATCGTCCAGCGGCTCGATGTGGGAACGTCCGGGCTGATGGTCGTCGCCAAGAGCGAGATCGCGTACACCCGCCTGAAGAACGCGTTCCGGGCGAGGACGGTCGACAAGACGTACCACGCGCTCGTACAAGGTCGCCTGGACCCCTTCGAGGGGACCGTGGAGGCATCCATCGGGCGGGACCCCAACCACGACTGGAAGATGGCCATCATCGCCGACGGTCGCCACTCCGTGACCCACTACGCGACGCTCGAGGCGCATCGGGCCGCGAGCCTGCTCGAGATCCACCTGGAGACGGGGCGTACGCACCAGATCCGCGTCCACATGGCGGCCCTGCACCATCCGTGCGTCGGCGACCCGTTGTACGGCGCCGACCCGGTCCTCGCGGCCAAGCTCGGGCTCGAACGGCAGTGGCTGCACGCGACCCAGCTGTCGTTCCAGCATCCGACGCGTGGCGAGCAGGTGACGTTCACCAGCGACTATCCCGACGACTTGCGGCATGCGTTGGAACTCGTCCGATCCTGGTGAGATCGGGCAGTAAGGTGCTCGTTGTGCGAAGAGCCAAGATCGTGTGCACCCTCGGCCCCGCAACATCGGGCGAGCGGATGGCCGCCCTCATTGAAGCGGGCATGAACCTCGCCCGGCTCAACATGAGCCACGGCGACTACGCAGAGCACGGAGAGCGGTTAGCCGAGGTCCGCAAGGCTGCTGAGGCCGCCGGCAAGCCGATCGGCGTGTTCGCCGATCTCCAGGGACCCAAGATCAGGCTCGGGCGGTTCGAGGCTGGTCCGGTCGTCCTTGCGAACGGAGCGACGTTCACCATCACCGTCGACGACATCCTCGGTGACGTGGACCGCTGCTCGACGACGTACAAGGGCCTTCCCGGTGATGTGTCGGAGGGCGATGCGATCCTCATCGACGACGGACGCGTCGAGCTGCGCGCCACGCGCGTCACCGACACCGACGTGGTGTGCGAGGTCGTCGTCGGCGGTCCTGTGAGCAACAACAAGGGCATCAACCTGCCCGGAGTCGCCGTGAGCGTTCCCGCGTTGAGCGAGAAGGACAAGGACGACCTCCGCTGGGCGCTCAGACAGGGCGTCGACATGGTCGCGCTCTCGTTCGTCCGCAGCGCGAAGGACATCGTCGACGTCCACAAGATCATGGACGAGGAGGGTCGCCGCGTCCCGGTCATCGCCAAGATCGAGAAGCCGCAGGCCGTCGACAACCTCGACGAGATCATCGACGCGTTCGACGCGTTCATGGTGGCCCGCGGTGACCTCGGAGTGGAGCTGCCACTCGAAGACGTACCCATCGTGCAGAAGCGGATCATCCGCGCGGCACGTACGTGGGCCAAGCCCGTCATCGTCGCGACCCAGATGCTCGAGTCGATGATCTCGTCGCCGCGTCCGACGCGCGCCGAGGCATCGGACGTCGCGAATGCCGTCCTGGACGGCGCGGACGCGGTGATGCTGTCCGGTGAGACCTCCGTCGGCGCGTACCCCGTCGAGACCGTCTCCGTGATGGCACGCATCATCGCCGCCGTGGAGGAGCATGGGTTCTCCTCGATCAACGAGATCGACTGGGATCCGCACACGACCGGCGGCGTCATGGCCATGGCCGCCGCAGAGGTTGCCGGGCGTCTCGGCGCGCGCTACCTGGTGGCGTTCTCCAAGAGCGGGGACACGGCGCGACGACTGTCCCGGCTGCGGTCCGAGATCCCTGTGCTGTGCTTCACGCCGAGCACGAAGACCCAGCAGGAACTCTCCCTGCTCTGGGGAGTGACGACGTTCACGACCCAGGAGCACACGGACTTCCGGGACCTGCTCGAAGAGGTCGACACGGTCCTCGAGCGCGAGCACCTCTGCCAGCGGCGTGATCGGTTGGTCGTCGTGTACGGGTCTCCGATGGGCATCTCCGGCAAGACCAACGCCCTCATGGTCCACCGCCACTACCCGCGCAGCGGGTGGGACGAGGTGGATGTCTGACCCATCCGGGTCCAGGCAGGGTCAGGAGTTTCGGTGCCCGAG
>JADGPB010000126.1 GCA_017882655.1 Propionibacteriales bacterium | reverse complement strand
CCCATCGGCTCGTAGTCGAGCGAGGCGTAGCCCTTGGTACGGGACTTGAGCGCGTCGAAGAAGTCGTACACGATCTCCGCGAGCGGCAACGTGTAGTGGAGCTCGACCCTGTCCGCCGACAGGTAGTCCATGCCGGTCTGGAGGCCGCGGCGGTTCTGGCACAGCTCGATCAGCGTGCCGATGTACTCGGTGGGGCTGAGGATCGAGGCCTTGACCACCGGCTCGTACACGCCTGCGATCTTGCCGCCCGGGAACTCGGACGGGTTGGTGACGATGTGCTCGGTGCCGTCCTCCATCATCACCCGGTAGACGACGTTGGGCGCGGTGGAGATGAGGTCGAGGTCGAACTCGCGTTCCAGCCGCTCGCGGACGATCTCCATGTGCAGCAGGCCGAGGAAGCCGATGCGGAAGCCGAAGCCGAGCGCGGCGCTGGACTCAGGCTCGAACACCAGGGACGCGTCGTTGAGCTGCAGCTTCTCGAGCGCCTCGCGGAGCACGGTGAAGTCGTCGCCGTCGATCGGGTACAGCCCGGCGTAGACCATCGGGTTCGGGTGCCGGTAGCCGCCCAGCTCCTTCGTCGCGGGACGGGTCACGCCGGTCACGGTGTCGCCGACGCGGGAGTGCCTCACGTCCTTCACCCCGGTGATGAGGTAGCCCACCTCGCCGACGCCAATGCCCGGCGACTTCACGGGATCTGGCGAGATGACGCCGATCTCGAGCACCTCGTGCGTCGCCTTGGTGCTCATCATGAGGATGCGGTCGCGGTGGTTGAGATGTCCGTCGACGACACGGATGTACGTCACGACGCCGCGGTACGTGTCGTACACGCTGTCGAAGATCAGCGCCCGCAGAGGAGCCTTGGCGTCACCCACAGGGGCGGGAACCGTGTCCACGATCTCGTTGAGCAGCTCCAGCACGCCCTCGCCGGTCTTGGCCGACACGCGCAGGATGTCTTCAGCCTTGCCGCCAAGGATGTTGCTGATCTCCTCGGCGTACTTGTCCGGCTGGGCGCCTGGCAGGTCGATCTTGTTGAGCACCGGGATGATGTGGAGGTCCGCCTCGAGGGCCAGGTAGAGGTTCGCCAGCGTCTGCGCCTCGATGCCTTGAGCGGCGTCGACGAGCAGGACGGCACCCTCGCAGGCCTCGAGCGAGCGGGACACCTCGTACGTGAAGTCGACGTGACCAGGGGTGTCGATCATGTTCAGCACGTACTCCGTGCCGTCCTTGGTCCAGGGGAGCCGTACGGCCTGGGACTTGATCGTGATGCCGCGCTCGCGCTCGATGTCCATGCGGTCCAGGTACTGGGCACGCATCGCGCGGCCGTCGACGACGCCGGTGAGCTGCAGCATCCGATCGGCCAGCGTCGACTTGCCGTGATCGATGTGGGCGATGATGGAGAAGTTGCGGATCAGCGTCGGATCGGTGCTACCGGGCAGGGTCGTCATGCAGCTTCAAGGTCTCCTCTTCGGGTCGACACATCCTCCCACACCCTGGCAAAGTGGAGCCGTCGCGTCATGGGGCGGCCCCTCGCGCTTGCACGAGAGAGCCGCCTGATTTGGGCCGTACGTCGGCCGCTGATAGATTGACTCGTCGCACCGGCGTGGTGCACACGCGCGCCCCACGGGGTGCAACCCGAAGAACAATCGACCAAAAGAGGCTTGCCCCGTGGCGAACATCAAGTCCCAGATCAAGCGGATCAAGACGAACGAGAAGTCGCGTCAGCGCAACAAGGCAGTCAAGTCGGCGCTTCGCACCTCGGTACGTCGCTTCAACGAGGCTGTTACCGCTGGCGACGCCGAGAAGGCGAACGAGCTCGCGAGGACCGCGACGCGCGCCTTCGACAAGGCCGTCTCCAAGGGCGTCCTCCACTCGAACAACGCGGCCAACCACAAGTCGGCCATCGCATCCAAGGCCGCCGCTCTCTGACGTAGAGCCGGCCCGGCGCAGGCGCTTCGACCTCAGGTCGGGGCGCCTTTCGCATGCCCGGGATACCTGGGGAGTCAGCTGACTTTGGACGACTCCAGGCAACCGCGCAGCTCGGTGAGCAGGCGCTCGAGGGCGAACTCGGCATCCACGGCGGCGCCCTTGACGTCGGCATCGGCCTTGGCGACCGCCTTGATGGCGGCGCCGACGGCAGCGGGCGACCACGCACGAGCCTGACGAGCGATGTCCTTGAGCTTCCAGGGCGGTACGCCGACGTCCTTGGCGATCGCCGGCTCGGGGCGCCGGTCGGCGCGGGCCTCGAAGTACTTGCCGAGCGCCCGGAAGGACCCGGCAAGGGCGCTGGTGACGAGTACGGGCGCGACGCCGGTCGACAGGGCCCAGCGCAGCTTCTCGATGGCGGCGCCGTGGTTGCCCGCGAGGACGTCGTCCGCGACGGCGAAGCTGGAGACCTCGGCGCGTCCGGCGAAGTAGCGGCGTACATGCGCGGCGCTGATGGTGGCCGCTGACGAGTCCGACGCCAGCTGCTCCACCGCGCCGGCGATGGAGCGGGCCTCGGAACCGACAGCATCGACGAGCCGCTGCGCCGCCTCGCCGTCCAGTCGTGTGCCGAGCCGTCGCGCCCGGTCGCTGGCGAACTTCGCGAGCTCCCAAGGCTTCAGCGAGGGGCAGTCGATCACGCGACGGGCCAGGGGACGGAGCTTGTCCAGCACGCCCCTTCCTTTGACGCCGCCCGGATGTACGACGATGAGCAGGGTCTCGGGTGGGAGGTCTTTGGCGACGCCGATGAGGGTGTCGGCGAGTTCAGCCGGAAGTCCGTCCGCAGCG
The DNA here is from genome assembly GCA_017882655.1 of Propionibacteriales bacterium. GTDB lineage: Bacteria > Actinomycetota > Actinomycetes > Propionibacteriales > Propionibacteriaceae > Fen-668. Next base: position 4,070 of record JADGPB010000126.1, on the reverse strand, counting down.
TTCACGACAGCCACCGACTCGGCCGCGAGCAAGGCACTGCCCGTCATCTCCAGCAGCTGACCTTCGGTGAGCAGTGCCGCGTCCACGACGCTGACGGTCGCCATCGGGAACTCCGCACGCGCGTCGGTGAGCAGCTCGGCTAGGTGTTGCTCGGCGAGGTACGACTCTGGCCCCACGATGAGCACGAGCGTGCCGAACGACGAATCCACCATGGGCGACAGCATGCCAGTCCGCGCCGACACTGTGGCGGCGACGGGGTCAGGCGAGCGAGAGGAAGAGCTTCTCCATCTGCGCGGAGTCGTACTCGGAGTCCTCGCTCAGGACGCACTCGCGAAGTCCGGTCGCGATGATCGAGAAGCCAGCACGGTCCAGAGCCTTGCTCGCGGCGGCGACCTGGGTGACGATCTCGCGGCAGTCGCGGCCCTGCTCGATCATGGTGATGATGCCGCCGATCTGACCTTGTACGCGCTTGAGTCGCTTGAGCGTCGCTACGAGCTCTGCGGGATCGATGACCACGGGTGCCTCCTCCATCTGGTACCCCGAAGGGTATCCCAGGCTCGTGCGCAATCGGCCAGCGACCTCGGGAAGTCGGCCCGTCATCGCAAGGTGGTGATCTGCCAACCGCCCGTCGCGGTGCTGATCGCGACGGCGCCCTGTAGGTCCGTACGCACGATCTGCATGCCTAGTCCTTCCAGCGTGCGGAGCGTCTTTGCCGCGGGGTGACCGTAGGTGTTGTTGAGGCCGACCTCCACCAGGGCCAGCTTCGCGCCGGTCGCAGCGAGGAAGTCGGGATCTTGTCGTGACGAGCCGTGATGCGGCACCTTCAGCACGGTCGCCCGCACATCACCACCCGCCGCCAGCACCGCCGCCTGGCCCTCCGGCTCGATGTCGCCCGTCACCAGCACCGACATGCCCGGCACCGACACCCGCCCCACGATGCTTGAGTTGTTCTCCGCGCTCGACTCCCCCGAGTCCACTCCAGCCCCGACTTCGGCATCGGCGGCAATCGTCTCCCATCTGGCACCACCGACCGTGAACTCCTGACCCGGCACGGCGACCGACACCGGGATCCCCCGCTCCGCCAGCTCGGCCGCGATCGCCCTGGCGGTTGCCGCCGGGCTCGCCATCGGCGACACCACCACCCGGCCCACCGGCCTCGATCCCAGCAACGCCTCCAACCCGCCGGCGTGATCCGCGTGATAGTGCGTCAGCACCAGCAACGGGATCGCCTCCACCCCCAGCTGATCCAGGCACGCCACCAACGCCACGGGATCCGGACCGGTATCGACCAGGATCGCCTGCCCCGCAGCCACCTCCACCACCGTCGCGTCACCCTGCCCCACATCACAGGCCACCACCTGCCATGAAGTTGGCGGCCACCCCACGTGGTACGGCGCCCGGAGCAGGGCCACCACCATCAACACCGCCACCGGCAGCACCAGCCACCACCGCCGCAACACCCACGGCGCCAACCATCCGATAGCGACCGACCCCGCCACCACAAGCACCAACGCGAACCCCGACGCAGGCCACCGGATCGTCGCGCCGGGCAACGACGACCCGTACTCCGCGATCAGCAGGATCGGCTCCGCCGCCCACCCAGCGCCCCACGCCAGCACGCTCCCCAGCCAGGGAACCAGCCACGCCACCCCCGCCGCAGCGAACCCCAACACGGTCGCCGGACCCACGAACGGACCCGCCATCGCATTCGCGGGCACCCCGACCACGCTCACCTGCCCCGACAACGCGGTCACCAAGGGCTGCGTCGCGACCTGCGCCGCCATCGGCACGGCCACCGCCTCCGCCAACCACCCCGGCAACCACCGACCCAGTGCCTCGGCCCAGCGCCGCCCCCACCACACGATCCCCACACACGCCGCCACCGACAAGCCGAACCCCCACGACCGCGACAACCACGGATCCATGAAGCACAGCCCGATCACTGCCACCGACACCAGGCGCAGACCACCCCCAGAGCCCGCCTCGCGGCCCACCGCGGCCAACGCCACCACGCCCATCGCCGCCGACCTCACCACGCTCGGCTCGGCGCGACACAACGCCACGAACACCACCACGGTGACGACCCCCACGAGGGACAACCACCGCCCCCGTACCCCGCTCCGCCGAGCCACCAACATCACGAACGACAGAAGGAGCGCCAGGTTGGCGCCGGAAACCGCCATGAGATGCGTGAGCCCGGTGGCACGGAACTGGTCGGTCATCGCCGCCGTGACCTGGGAGGTGTCGCCGAGGGTGAGGGCTGGTACGAGAGCGCGCTGGTCCACCGGCAGGCCTGCGGCGGCTTCCCGCAGACCCTCGCGCACCCTCCCCACCGCCTCCAGCCACCACTGAGGATCGGACACGTTCTCCGGCGGTGTGAGCGGTCTGACGAGGGCAGCAACCCCGTCAGCCACGTCGGCCGTCGAGAGCCGTCCGGAGAGCTTCACGGTCGCCCCGACCTTGGTCGACGCCCAGGACTCGACACGGTCGCCGCTCGCCTCGACCGTCACCGCCTGCTGCATGGCCCAGGCATGTCCGCGTCCGTCGATCTGGAGGACGTCGCCACGGAGTCGCACCTGGTCTCCCCAGCCCATTCGGCTCTGCAATCTGCTCGGCTCGGTTGTCACCTGGAGGACGAGCACGACGACGGCCTTCTCGGCGGCCAGTTGAGCCACGGGGCCAGTGCTCAGCGCGTGCGCGCGCAGGCCGCCGACGAGCACGGACCCCACCAGCACGACGCAAGCCAGAGCTGCCGGCACGGACTTCCGGCCTATCGCTATCGCCGCGACGACAAGGGCGATCGCTCCGGCCGCCACCAGTGCGACCGACTGCCCCGACGACGCCAGCCACATCCCCAACCATGCGGCCGCGGCCGACGGCAGCAGCCGCACATCATGCGTGTGCCGCTCGGGCTCCTGGCTAGACCCTGACATGGGGCGCGATCTGTGCGTACGTCTTGGTGCCGATCCCGTCGACCTCCTGCAGCTCCTCTATTCGTGTGAACCTTCCGTGCTTGGTGCGGTAGTCGAGGATCGCCTGAGCCGTGACGGGTCCAATCCCGGGAATCGTGTCCAGCTGGGCCAGCGTGGCGGTGTTGAGGTCGATGATCGCGCCGACGGTCGCTGTGCCAGCGGGCACCGACCCTGAAGATGTCGACCCCTCCCTGACCTCTCCGCGAGGCGAAGCCTTGGTGCCGACAATGATCTGCGTGCCATCGGAGACCACCGCGGCCAGGTTCAGCTCAGCCGGATCCGCATCGCCGCGTAGCCCTCCGGCTGCCGCGAGGGCGTCCTCGACCCTCGCACCCTCAGGCAGCCTCACCACCCCCGGCTTCGCGACCGCGCCGATCACGTGCACGAGGATCGTCGGGGTCGCCGATGCACTCGGGGTCGCCGACGCCACCGAGGGGGACACGCTCACCGTCGGCGACGAGACGCCGGCGGTCTCAGGGGACATCGCCACGGCCATGGGCACGGCTTTAGCCCTGAGCAACCACCCGACGGATACGACCACCGCCAGCAGCGTCAGGGCCGCCATGACCGCGAGATGGCGGCTCGTCAGCCGCCGGTGCGGACGTTCGGACTCGTCCAGGCGGAGGTGTTCGGCCGCGGCCTCCAGCTGCGACTCCGGTGACTCCCCCGGCGGCTCAGCCGCCCGTTCGCCTGCCGGAACAGCAGGCTGGAACAGGGCGGCGAGCCGCGCCCGAACCACCTCCGCCGCCTCAGGCAGCCGCTGGTTGCCGAACACCTCCACACCCAGACAATGGGCAGGACGAGTGCAGATCCGTCAGCAACCTTCAACCTGTGGAAAGTCCTAGCGGTCAGTTGTGGACAGTTCAGCGCGGGACGATCGACACCATCTTGGGGAGCCTCACGATGACCTGCGCGACCTCGCGGCCGTCAAGCGCTCGCTGTACGTTCGGGTCGGCCAGGGCCGCGGCCTTCGCATCGTCCTCGGTGATGTCGGTCGGCACGTCGATCTTCGCGCGCACCTTGCCCTGCACCTGGACGACCATCGTCGTCTGCTGCTCCGTACGAAGCGCCTCCTCGACGACCGGCCACGTCGCGTTG
>JADGPB010000125.1 GCA_017882655.1 Propionibacteriales bacterium | reverse complement strand
CGGGGTTGGGCCGGTGCAGCTGGTACAGGTCGATGTGATCCGTACCCAAGCGCCGCAACGAGTTCTCCACCTCAGCGACGATCCAGCGGCGGGACGCACCGCGGTGGTTGCGCTCGTCGCCCATGTTGCCCTGGAACTTCGTGGCGAGTACGACGTCGTCGCGGCGCCCCTGGAGCGCCTTGCCCACGATCTCCTCGGACTCGCCCTGCGAGTACACGTCCGCGGTGTCGACGAAGTTGATCCCGGCATCGAGCGCGGTGTGGATGATGTTCACGCAGTCTTCGTGGTCGGCGTTGTTCACGCCGCCGAACATCATCGTCCCCAGGCACAGGTTGCTGACCTGGACCCCTGTGTCACCCAAGCTGCGGTACTGCATCGGCGTACTCCCTCGCTCACGGGGCGGGCACGAGACCCACCACGTACATCCCATAACTCAGGCGATACGAAGGGAAGGAGTGAGACAGGTACGGCTGGTGCCCCCCAGACGGGGAGAGACTCCCCCACATCCAGGAGAGACTCCCCCGCATCCGGGAGAGACTTCCCCCGAAGCTGGGAGAGACTTCCGACCTCCTTGGCGATACTGCGCCAACAAGTGAGGCCCCCAGTCGCGGACATACCCTGGGCCTGGAGAACCACGCACTTCTCGGCGAAGGAGCCATTCCGTGCCACTCACCCAGCTCGAACCCGACAGCGCGCTCATCCTCATCGACCTGCAGAGGGGCATCGTCGACGCCGTCAGGTCACAGGTCGAGAGCGTGCTGGGCAACGCCGCGGCGTTGGCGGACGCGTTCCGGCGCACGGTCGTACGGTCGTGCTGGTGAACGTCGCCGGCGGTGCGCCGGGACGTACGGACGCGCGGGCCGCAGGCCTCAACCAACCCGCGCGACCCGAAGGCTGGACCGACCTCGTGCCTGAGCTCGGCTCCGATCCGCACGACATCCTCATCACCAAGCACCGGTGGGGCGCCTTCACCGGCACCGACCTGGACGACCAGCTCCGTCAACGCGGCGTCACCCAGCTGGTCATCGGCGGCGTCTCGACGAGCATCGGGGTCGAGACGACCGCCAGGTCCGCGTACGAGCTCGGCTACCACGTCGTACTCGCCGTCGACGCCATGCTCGACCGCGATCCCGCCTGCCACGAGCACAGCATCGCTCGCATCTTTCCCCGCCTGGGCGAGCCCTCCACGGCCGACGCGATCCAAGCTGCTCTGGCGGCGAACGCTCCTCGCTGACTTCGCCCGTGTGAGGCTGTTCCGGCTCGGACCCGTTCTAGCGCGAGGCGGCGGTCGCAGCGACGGTCACTGGCCGACGCCTCACTTTGCTCGGCTTGAGCACGCGAGTCGCGAGGGTCGGTATCGTCGTGACAGGAGGTACGTCATGAGCTACGCACTGAGCATCGACTTGGTTCAGCCGTTCGACGAGGTCGTTCCGCAGGTCAAACAGGCACTGGCTGACAATGGCTTCGGCATCATCACCGAGATCGACATGCAGAAGACGCTGAAGAACAAGATCGACGTCGAGATCGAGCCGCACCTCATCCTCGGCGCCTGCAACCCTCAGTTCGCCCACCGCGCACTCCAGATCGAGCCGTCAATCGGCCTGCTACTGCCGTGCAACGTGGTCATCCGGCACACCGGCGAGGTCACCGTCGTCGAGGCGATCAATCCCCAGACACTCGTAGCGCTCACCGAGAACCCCGGGATGGCCGCGCTGGCGCACGAGCTCACGGCCGCGCTGAACGCGGCGCTTGACCAGCTTCGCGACACCGTCTGACCTCCGCGGGCTTCGTGCACCAAGCGGGCGCCCGGCAGCTCACCATCAGCCCGAGCGCACGCAACGGCTCCATTTGTAGTTCATCCGACAACTGACTCCCCTAGCATCTCGTCATGTCCTCATTCCAGCTGATCCGAGCGCTGGCCCTGTCAAGTCACCCGATCCCATCGGTGGCCGTCACGGCAATCAGTGCCGGGCTCGTCGCGCTGGCGGACCTCCCCCTCGGCCGTGGGGCTCTGGTGACGGTGGCGGTCTTCACCGGCCAGCTGTCGATTGGCTGGTCCAACGACTACCTCGACGCCGAGCGGGACCGGGCCGCGCTTCGGTCCGACAAACCCGTCGCGACCGGTGCAATGAAGCCCCGCGTCGCCGTTATCGCCGCGGTTGTCGCGCTCATCTCGACACTCGCGCTTTCGGCGGCACTCGGCTGGCCCGGCGGCGCAGCTGCACTGGCCATCGTGCTGTGCGGCTGGGCCTACAACCTGGGCCTGAAGGCGACGGTCCTGTCCTGGCTGCCGTACGCCATCGCCTTCGGGATGCTCCCAGCGGCCGCGACCCTGTCGGCGTCGCCGCCACGGTGGCCGGCGGCCTGGGCGCTGACCGCAGGAGGGTTGCTCGGCGTGGCCGCCCATCTGGCCAACGTACTTCCGGACCTTGGCGATGACGTCGCCACCGGGATCCGGGGACTGCCACATCGGATCGGCGCCAGGGCGACCGCACTGACCGCCGCCGCAATCTTGTTGACCGCGTCCGCGGTGATCCTTTTCGGTCCGGTCGGGCAACCTGGTCCCTGGCGCTGGGCCGGCTTCACCGCAGCGGTGCTGGTGGCCGGTGCGGCCGTCCGCCTCGCTTTCGGCGACCCGTCCTCGCGGAGGTTCTTCCTGGCGATAATCCTGATCGCAGCGCTCGACCTGGTCTCCTTCGCGTTCTCGGGCATCCGCCTCTGAGTCGGGCCCAGGAACAGCGCCTCGCCGAAGGTCATCGGCAGCAGCCGGGATCCCGCGTCTATGCTTTTCGAGGTTGGCACGGCGTGGGGTGGGCCGCCGTCGGCGCCCTCCCGAACGCAACAGCCACGTGAGGAGGCAGATTCATGCTGATTCGGCTCGGGTACGACATCGAACTCGGAGTGACGGGGCCGACCGCCCTGATCGCCCTGCTGCTGCTTCACCCGGATCGGGCGTCCGACGTGGTGGAGCCCGAGACCCTAACCGTCGATCCGCCGCTGCAGGCTGTGCCCTACTTCGACCTCTTCGGTAACCGGTGCACCCGGATCCGGGTGCCGGCTGATGTCGGCCGGGTCCGGCTGCGGAACCACTTCGTGATTCGAGACTCGGGTATCCCCGACCCGGTGGTGCCTGATGCGATGCAGCACTCGGTGGCCGACATCCCAACCGAAGCGCTGGCTTACCTGCTCCCGAGCCGCTACTGCGAGGTGGACAGCCAGCTCCTGCAGTTCGCCTGGGACACCTTCGGCACGACGTCACTGGGGTGGGCGCGGGTGCAGGCAGTGTGCGACTTCGTCCATGGACACCTCGTCTTCGACTACTTGAGCGCGGCGGTGGGCCGGACGGCGGTGGGGGGATTCACCGAGCGGATCGGGGTTTGCCGGGACTTCGCCCACCTCGCGATCACGTTGTGCCGTTGCCTCAACATCCCGGCACGCTATGTCACGGGCTACCTGGGTGACATCGGGGTCGTGCCGGATCCCGGGCCGATGGACTTCAGCGCCTGGTTCGAGGCTTACCTTGGTGGCGCTTGGCGCACCTTCGACGCCCGTCACAACTCTCCCCGCATAGGGCGTACCGCGATCGCCCGCGGCCGGGACGCCGCGGACGTGCCGATCACCATGGTGTTCGGCCCCAGCACGCTGCACCGGTTCGATGTCCTTACTACAGAGATCGCAGGCTGAGGAGCATCAGGCATCAGAACGGATCCGAATCTGCACGTGATCCGGATGGTCCTGGGAAGGACGAGCTTCTGTGGTCGGTTCGCGGCACCGCCCTCGGCTTCCGCAACCTCACCAACTACATCACCAGATCACTACTCGAGACCGGTGGATTCAGACCCCAACTACACCCTCGATTGTGAAGAGCCGATAATGTCGACGCGACTGCTATGAGAGGAATCCATGCGTGGGGCGTTGCGCGAGATCCGGCGAGGTCGAGCAGTTACCGCGGCAACCTCGCTGGTCCTGCTTTCGTTGCTCGCGGGATGCAGTGCAACGGGAGTGGTCGAGAAGGCAAAGGTCATCAGGGGCGTCGCCTGACCAGCACGGTAACCGCGGCGGTGAGGAAGCGGGCACTGTTTCTGCTGCGCAACGGGCGGCCGGTCAGGCCCTGCGTTCCTGATTGCTCGCGCCTTTGGAACCGAGATGCCGTGCCAAGAACGCGACCCAGGACTGCTCATCTTCCGGATGTGTCAAGCCATGCTGCCCCGGCCGCGCAAGCAACTGCTTGTTGGAAGATCCGATCAGGTCGAAGAGGGCGAGTTGGCCTTCGCGAGTGAAGACTTCGTCGTCCCACTGCATGTGCATCAGGACTGGTGCGATCAGCCTCTGCGCAGCGCCAGTCACAGCGTCACTCCCCGCAACGATGCCGGGGTACCCGTCGGCCACGACGAGTCCGAGTTTTCCAACAACCGCACACCGCAGCCGGTCCCCGAGCTGGGCGCACAACGGGAAGCCGAAGTTGCTCCCCATGGACAAGCCGACGTACCCGACTCGGGTCGTGTCGACAGCATGGCCGCTGGCGGCATCCAGAGCCGCTGCCCAGTCGGCGCACGTCTCTTCGCAGACCTCAGTCATGCCCTGCCTAACCATGTGGTCTAGGTACGAGCGCTGCCCATCACCAGGAACGGACCGGTCCCCATGAAACGGAGCGTCGATCGCCAGGACCGCGATGCCTCGCTTCAGGAGAAGCCCTGCCATGCGGATGATGAACTCATCGGTCTTGTACCCACTCCCACCGTGGGCCAGGAGCACAACGGGTGGCAGTTCGAGTAGAGGACGCCACAGCACTGCCGGAACATCGTGGCCCGCCTGGTTGACCTCCAAGAACTGAGCGTCGCCACCCACCAGTCCGATGTCCTGCGCGTCGTGGCTCACACGACCATCCTGCGGAACTTGGCGGCAGTCCGCAATCGAGGCCCTGGGAGTGATGCCCGTCGGCCTCGTCAACGGGAAGCACCAGAGCAACTAAGGCCTCTGCTCTCCGGCGCGACCGTCGTCACGCAGATCCTCGTGATGTCTCTATCTTCCAGCGCTTCCAGCGCTTCCTCGGGGTTCCAACGACGACGGCCCGGGACCGTTTCATCGAAGGCGTCGCGACGCCCGACATACAGTGAATCCGGAGAGCCGTGTGCACCGCCGCACCAATGCCCGGCCGACCTCGCCCCCGCTACTCCGAGGAGATCTCCCATGAACCAAGCCCAGAATCCCTCCCGACGACACCTACTCGCCGGCGGCGCCGGCATCGCCGCGGGCCTCGTCCTGCCGACCATCCCGACCCTCACGGCGTTCGCGTCCCCGCCCGTGCACGACAAGAAGCCGGCCGGGCGTCCGCAGCTGATCCGATGGGCGTCCGACACCTGGTCGTCGCTGGTCGCGATGGCCGACCCCGGCACCGGACTCGTCTCCGACAAGATCCCCGGCACCCTGACCGGGCGCGTCCACAACACCTCTCCCACCAACATCGGCGGCTACCTGTGGAGCTGCGTGGTCGCGCGCGACCTCGGCATCATCACTCCCGGCGAGTGCCGTCAACGCATCGCGCAGACGCTGAAGACCCTCGCCCGCATGAAGCGCCACGCGCCGTCCGGCATGTACTACAACTGGTACGACATCCGCGACGGCAGCGTCCTGACCACGTCAGTGGACACCGGTGAGGTCATCCGCCCGTTCGTGTCGAGCGTCGACATGGGGTGGCTCGGTGCGGCGCTCTGGGTGGTGGCGAACGCGGACCCGTCCAACCGCAAGGCGGCGCTGGCGCTCTTCACCCCGATGCGCTGGGACGTCTTCTTCGACCGCTCGTTCGCGCGCCAGCCCGGGGCCAACTACGGCGGGTTCTTCACCGCGACGAACCCGGACCGTACCGACCTGGTCCAGCTGCCGCCGCTGAACGGCGTCGGCGGCCCGGACGTCTGGTACGTCCCGAACCACTACGACACGGCAGTCTCCGAGACCCGCATGATCACCTACCTCGGCATCGTCCGCGGCCAGATCCCCGGCGGTGCCTACTACGCGACGTGGCGTACGTTCCCGCCGGACTACACCTGGCCGGAGGAGCCGCCCGTCGGCGAGACCCGTACGTACCTGGGCGTCGACGTGTACGAGGGCGTCCACCGCTACCCGTACCCCGACGGCCTGCGCGTCGTCCCGGGCTGGGGCGGCTCGATGTTCGAGGAGCTCATGCCCGACCTGTTCGTGCCCGAGGCGACCTGGGCGCCGGGCTCCTGGGGCAAGAACCACCCCAACCACGTCGCGGCGCAGATCTACCACGGCATGGTCGACGCCAAGTACGGCTACTGGGGCTTCTCGCCCTCGAACGACCCGTACGGCAGCTACGACGTGTACGGCGTCGACGCGCTCGGCCTCAACCCTGACGGCTACTTCAGCGACCATGAGAAGACGAACTACGTCTGGTCGAACCCGCCGACCACGTACGGCGACGGCATCGTCACGCCCCACGCGTCCTTCTTGGCGATGCTCCACGCGCCGGCCGAGGCGACGGCGAACCTCGTAGGGATCCAGAACAAGCTCGGAGCGTACGGAAGGGGCGGCTTCTACGACGCCGTCGGTACGCGCTCGGGGAAGATCTCGCGATGGCACCTGTCGCTCGACCAGTCGATGATCATGGGCGCGATCGGCAACGTGGTGACCCGTGACGGGCTTCGAAGGTACTTCGCCACACCCTCGGTCGAGTCGGCGCTCCGCCCAGTCATCTCTCCCGAGCAGTTCTCCATCTGATCCCGCTGCATCGCAGGCTGAGACCGAGCCCATGAAGGTGGCCCCTGCAGCCTGGCTGTGTCCGGTGACCAGGGAACGACCTGTCGAACTGATCACGTGACACGC
>JADGPB010000124.1 GCA_017882655.1 Propionibacteriales bacterium | reverse complement strand
CTGATCGTCTCCCCGCCGAAGGCCGGCAAGACGATGATCATGCAGGCCATCGCCAATGCGATCACGACGAACAACCCTGAGGTCCACCTCATGGTCGTCCTCGTCGACGAGCGGCCCGAGGAGGTCACCGACTTCCAGCGCACGGTCACCGGCGAGGTCGTCGCCTCGACGTTCGACCGTCCGGCTGAAGACCACACGACGATCGCCGAGCTTGCGATCGAGCGGGCCAAGCGGCTCGTGGAGGCCGGCCGCGACGTGGTCGTCCTGCTCGACGGCATCACCCGCCTGGGACGCGCGTACAACCTCGCAGCCCCGGCCTCCGGACGCATCCTGTCCGGCGGCGTCGACTCAGCCGCGCTGTACCCGCCGAAGAGGTTCTTCGGCGCGGCGCGCAACATCGAGGATGGCGGCTCGCTGACGATCCTTGCCACGGCGCTCATCGAGACCGGCTCGAAGATGGACGAGGTGATCTTCGAGGAGTTCAAGGGCACGGGAAACATGGAGCTTCGCCTCCGCCGCGACCTGGCCGACAAGCGGATCTTCCCCGCGATCGACGTCGACGCCTCGGGCACCCGCCGCGAGGAGCTGCTGCTCAGCCGCGAAGAGCTGGCGATCATCTGGAAGCTGCGGCGTGTGCTGTCCGGCATGGACAACACCTCGGCCTTGGAGATGCTGCTCAAGCAGCTGCGCAAGACGCAGTCCAACCACGAGTTCCTCGTCCAGATCTCGCGCTCGACGCCGAACTGATCCACCCGGTTTGGGACCGGGCCGACGGTGAGACATAATGGGCGGTCGGCTCCGGTTCACGCCCCGGACGGCTCATCCGTCCTCTTGTCGGCGACCCGGTCCGCGATACAAGGAGAAACCATGAAGCAGGGGATCCACCCCGACTACGTCGAGACGAACGTTGTCTGCAGCTGCGGCAACACGTTCACGACCCGGTCCACCGCGAAGAGCGGCCAGATCCACACCGAGGTCTGCGCGGCCTGCCACCCGTTCTACACGGGCAAGCAGAAGATCCTCGACACCGGCGGCCGCGTCGCTCGGTTCGAGCGTCGCTACGCGAAGAAGAGCTAGCACCAGTCGTCCACTCACCGGGGCGGGGGAGACCCTCGCCTCGGTGTTCGCGCTTCTCATACGTTTCGCGACAGGGAGGGATCGATGGCCGAGGGCACGGACGCACTCGTCGCCGAGCACGCCCAGATCGAGAGACGGCTGGCTGATCCCGCGACCCACAGCGACGCAGTGCTCGCACGGCGCCTGGGCCGGCGGTACGCCGAGCTCTCTCCGATCGTCGCCGCACTGGCGGAGCACGCCCGTCTGGTCGGTGACCTCGCGACCGCCAAGGAGTTCGCAGGAGAGGACCGGTCCTTCGAGTCCGAGGCCGTGTCGCTCACGGCAGAGCTCAACGCCTCCACCGAGAAGCTGACCCGGCTCCTCGCTCCGCGCGATCCCCACGACAGTGCGGACGCCATCATCGAGATCAAGTCGGGGGAGGGCGGCGAGGAGTCGGCGCTGTTCGCCGGCGACCTTGTGAAGATGTACAGCCGCTACGCCGAGAACCGCGGCTGGAAGGTCGCCCTGCTCGACAGCCAGGAGACCGACCTCGGCGGCTACAAGTCCATCGCCATGACGATCAAGTCGCCGTCGACGTCGAACCCCGATGCCATGCCGTACGGGGTGCTGAAGTTCGAGGGCGGTGTGCACCGCGTGCAGCGCGTGCCCGTCACCGAGTCGCAGGGCCGGATCCACACCTCGGCGGCAGGCGTCCTCGTGATGCCCGACATCGACGACGAGACTGCCGTGGAGATCGACGAGAACGACTTGCGCGTCGACGTGTTCCGCTCGTCAGGCCCTGGCGGGCAGGGCGTGAACACGACCGACTCGGCCGTACGGATCACGCACCTGCCCACGGGCACGGTCGTCTCCTGCCAGAACGAGCGATCGCAGCTGCAGAACAAGGAGACCGCGATGCGGATGCTGCGCGCCCGACTCGTGACGCTCGCCGAGGAACAGGCCGCGAGTGCAGCATCGGCAGCCCGGAAGTCGCAGGTCCGTACGGTGGATCGCTCCGAGCGGATCCGTACGTACAACTTCCCCGAGAACCGCATCGCGGATCACCGCATCGGCTTCAAGGCGCACAACCTCGATCTCGTACTGAACGGCGAGCTGCAGCCGCTGCTCGACGCGCTGCACGAGGCGGACCTCGCGGACCGTCTCGAGCACGTCGGCGAGGCCTGACCGTGCCGCTGGGGGTGGGCGCTGCTGTACGGCGGGCGGCGCAGACCCTCGCCGAGGCCGGGTCGGTGTCGCCCGACGCGGAGGCGAGGACCCTCGTCGCGCACGTCGCGGGCATTGATCCCGGACGGCTCCCACTGGCGGGCGCGCTCGACGACGCAGGTGTCGAGGCGCTTGACCTGGCAGTTGCTCGCCGCGTGGCGGGGGAGCCCGTGCAGCACATCACCGGCGTCGCCTGGTTCCGTACGACCCACCTCACGGTCGGACCTGGCGTCTTCGTCCCGCGGCCCGAGACAGAGACGATGGCTGGATGGTGCCTCGAGCAGGTCAGCGCGGGGAACCGCGTGGTGGAGCTGTGCGCCGGCTCGGGTGCAATCAGCAAGGCGCTCGCGGTCGAAGGACCAGGCCTCGACCAGTGGGCGCTCGAGGTCTCGCCGGACGCCATCCCCTACCTCGCGGCCAACCTCACCGGCACTGGCGTACGTGTCGTGGAGGGGGACATGGCCGACGGCCTGCCCGAGCTGGACTCCTCTGTCGACCTGGTCGTCGTCAACCCTCCGTACGTCCCACTCGACGCATGGGAGAGCGTCCCTGCTGATGTGCGCGACCACGATCCGGAGCTCGCGGTGTTCTCAGGTGCCGACGGTTTGGATGCGCTGAGAGTCGTGGCCGACGTTGCTGCTCGCCTCCTCCGCGCCGGAGGTCTGCTGGCCGTCGAGCACGCAGAGGCTCAGCACTCTGACGTGCTGGCCCTGTACGCACGGCACGGGAGCTATGACACCGTCCGCGACCACCGCGATCTGACCGGCCGCTGGCGCTTCGTCACCGGACGACGCGTCCTGTGAGTCGGCCCGGTCATTCGTCCCTGCGCGGGTGGGCTGGCAGGATGAGCGAGTGACCGAGTCCAGCGACGAGACGACACCCCTCGACGGCAGCCCGCCGACGGCGGCGGACGGTTCGACGCACGAGCCCGAGACGGCTGTGACGAGTGGCCGGCCGGTGCCCGATGTGGAGCCTGAGCCCGTACCTGAGATCGAGCCTGAGTCCGTACCCGAGATCGAGCCTGAACCTGAGCCGGAGCCTGAGCCGGAGCGTGAGCCGATCGTCGTGAGTGCCGAGGATCTTCCGACGGCGATCGAGACCGTCCGTACCGCGATCCGCGCCGGTGAGAGCGTGGTCTTCCCGACCGACACCGTGTACGGGATCGCCGCCGATCCGTTCTCCCCGCAGGCGGTCCAAGGGTTGCTGGATGCCAAGAACCGTGGCCGCGACATGCCGCCGCCGGTCCTCATCGGCGACGCCGAGGTGCTTGAGGCGTACACGAAGGATGTGCCCGCCGCGGCGCGGCTCCTGGCCAACAGGTACTGGCCGGGTCCGTTGACCCTCATCCTCACCGCACAGGCGAGCCTCCGGATGGATCTCGGCGAGACCAAGGGCAGCATCGGTGTGCGCGTCCCCGACCACGATGTCGCACGAGCCATCCTGCGGGCTACCGGTCCGCTCGCGGTGTCGAGCGCCAACATCAGCGGCGAGCCGGCCGCGACCGACGCGTACGAGGCGCGCAGGCAGCTCCGCGGCTCGGTCGCTGTGTACGTCGATGGCGGCGCGACACCCGGCCCGACGCCTTCGACCATCGTCGACTTCGCCACCGACCTGACCGGACGCGTCGTACGGATCGGGGCGATCCCGCTCGACGAGCTGCGCAGGCTGCTTCCGGGGATCGAGGGCCCGGAGCCGGACCCCGTACCTGACCCGGAGCCGGACCCCGTACCTGAAGAGCCCGTACACGCCGAGGTGCCCGAGACCGAGGGGACGACCCCCTAGGTGCGCGAGTACGTACTGGTCCTGCTCATCGCCCTCGCGGCGACCTACCTGTCCGCCCCCATGTGCCGCAGTCTCGCGCTGCGGCTGGGAGCCGTGGCCATGGTCCGGGACCGGGACGTCCATGCCCGTCCGGTGCCGTACTTCGGTGGCGTCGCGATGCTCATCGGCGTGACCGTGGCGTTCTTCTGCGCCTCGCACCTGCCGTTCCTTGGCCGTCACTCGTCGGTGACGAGCGACTCGTTGGCGGTGCTCGGCGCAGCAGCCGTGATCAGCGTGGTCGGCGTCGTGGACGACCTCATCGACCTTCCGGCGCTCGCGAAGGCGGCCGGTCAGGTGCTGGCGGCAGGCGTCGCGGTGCTCGGCGGTGTCACCGTGCTCTGGATCCCGCTGCCCGGGCGCCTCGTCTCCCTGGACCAGGGGACGGGGATGGCGGTCACGGTCGTCGTCATCTTCGTCTGCGCCAACGCGATCAACTTCGTCGACGGTCTCGATGGGCTCGCTGCGGGGGTGGTGGCCATCGGCTCCCTGGCGTTCGCCGCGTACGCGTACATCCTCACCGTCGAGCACGACCTCGTCCGAGCGACGACGGCCAGCCTCGTCACGATCGTGGCGGCCGGTGTCTGTCTCGGGTTCCTCGGCCACAACTTCTTTCCCGCGAGGATGTTCATGGGCGACGCGGGCGCGATGCTCCTAGGCGTGCTCCTGGCGACTTCGACGATCAGCCTCAGCGGCCAGCTCGACCCGGCAGCGTTGACCGGCACCGGGGGCCTGCTCGCCGCGTACCTGCCGATCATCCTTCCGCTGGCCGTGCTGGCGCTACCGATCCTCGACCTGGTGCTGGCATACGTCCGTCGCACCATCGCCGGCACGTGGTGGTTCCGTCCCGACAAGAAACACCTGCACCACCGGCTGCTGCAGCTGGGGCACTCGCAGACGCGCGCGGTGCTGCTCATGTACCTGTGGACGTCGTTGCTCTCGTTCGGGGCGATCGCCATCGGCTTCATGGACAACAACTGGTGGATCGTGGCCGTGGTCGTGGGTCTCGCAGCCATCCTGGTACTGCTCACGGTCGTGCCCCGGCGCCGAGCGGCCGCGGCAGCGCCACCCGACCGATCCACCGATCTGCCATGACGCCGTCGCCCAACCGGGTACGAGCGACCCGCCTGTTCGTGGGTGGCCTGCTCGGCTGGCACGGGGGACTGGCGCTCGCTGCCATCGTCGGAATCCTGCTGAGCGGAGGCATCGGACTCGTCAGCGCGCTGATCGGGGCCGCGCTCGCCGTCCTGTACTACGCGATCGGCCAGGCCGTTCAGATCCAGTACGCCGACGCCTCGCCCCGGACGATCCGTACAGCCAGCCTCGCTTCGTACGTGGTGCGCGTCTCGCTCCTCGGAACGCTGCTCTACGCATCGATCGTGTGGCCGGCAGTCATGGCCGCTGTGGACGTCCGTGGGATCTTCGCCGGCATCGTGCTGGGCGTCGTGGGATGGCTCACAGGGGTCGTTATCGCCTTCCGAAAGTTGCGCGTCCCGACCTTCGACGAGGCCGATCCCGTGAGATATGACCCACCCCGCCCGGGCTGCTAGGCTCGCCGTGCCATGAGCGAACGACGAGGTGAAGCCGGCGATGGCTACGCTGCGTTGAGTTACATTTTGGCGGGTCCGTTGCTGTACGGAGGACTCGGCTGGGTCGGTGACCACCTGCTCGGTACGGTCTTCCTCCTGCCCCTCGGGGTCGTCGGTGGGCTGGCGCTGAGCGTCTTCGTCATCTACAAGCGATACGGGACGGCCGAGCGGTCCTCCGGGCCGAACACGTGACGAAAGGGACAAGGTGACTCCACTAGCCACCCCCTTCCTTCCGCTGGAGGGAAACGCACCGCCGACGTTCGGAGTCGGCTCGTTCGACTCGCGTCCGCTGGTCCCGAGCCAGGCCTGGCTCGAGGGCGACACGTCGCACTACGCGTGGACGGACATCTGGGTCACGAACCACATCCTCCAGGCCGTCATCGGCGCCGTCCTGGTGATCGCGTTCTGGCTCTGGGTGAGCCACAACATGAAGATCGTCCCCGGCAAGAAGCAGTTCATCGGGGAGTACCTCTACGACATGCTGCGCAACTCCGTGGCGCGCGACATCCTCGGGCACGACTACAAGACGTACCTGCCCTACATCGTGTCGATCTTCAGCTTCGTGCTGATCAACAACCTGTTCGGCCAGGTCTTCATCTTCATGTTCCCGACCTTCTCGAAGATCGGGTTCGCCTGGGGGCTCGCTCTGCTCACGTGGCTGCTCTACAACGGGGCAGGCATCAAGAAGTGGGGTGTGCTCGGCTACCTCAAGCGGATGACGATCCCGGCCGGTGTCCCCGTCGCCCTGCTGCCCTTGATCATCCCGCTCGAGATCCTGTCGAACTTCATCGTCCGGCCGATCACGCTCGGCTTGCGACTGTTCGCGAACCTGTTCGCCGGACACCTCGTCGTCCTGGTGTTCGTCCTCGGGGGCACTTACCTGATGTTCGTGTCCGAGCCGATCATCAACAAGATCGCAGGTGGTGCGGCGATGATCCTCGCCTTCGCCATCTTCGCCCTGGAGTTGCTCGTGGCCGTCCTTCAGGCCTATATCTTCACCGTCCTCACCACGCAGTACGTCTCGTCGGCAATAGCCGAAGAACACTGAGTGGGAAAAATCACCACCTGCTAAGCCCCAATCCGAAAGGACCCGTCATGACCCTCCTTGAAATGTCTGGCTCGCTCAACATGGTCGGCTACGGTCTCGCGACCATCGGCCCGGGCGTCGG
>JADGPB010000123.1 GCA_017882655.1 Propionibacteriales bacterium | reverse complement strand
GATGTGCCGCGGCTGTACGTCGTGGCCGCCGAGCCCGAAGATCGCCGTAGTGAGGCGCGGGATCGCCGACAGTGCCGGCACGCCGGCGAAGAGCTCGCCGGTCGTCGACTCGCCGTTGGCCCGCGCGTGGAACAGCGCGCTCGTCACGGAGCGGGTGAGCGCGGTGTCGTCTGAACGCTCGAGAACCGTGACGGCCTTCGCGTTGCCGATGGCCGCGACGAGCTCTGCCTCCGGGAACGGCTGCAGCAGCTTGACCGAGACCACGCCGGCCTTGATGCCCTGCGAACGCAAGTGGCTGAGGACGGCTCGTACGTCGTCGGTGATCGAGCCCATGCCGACCATGACGTAGTCGGCGTCGTCGCACTCGTACGCCTGCACCGGCGTGTACTCGCGGCCGCTGAGCTCGCTGTACTCGGCCATGGCCGCCCGCACGATGCTGGGGACGGCACTCGCGAAGTGGGTACGGTGATCGGCCGAACCAGCCTGGAAGTCAGGCTGGTTCTGGACCGGGCCGGTGAGACCCGGGTTGTTCGGGTCGACAAGCGCCGGTACGAGCTGGCGCGTGCCCTTGGCCTGGGCGTTGAGCCACTGCCGGCGCCACTGGCCGTGCAGGCTGCTCGGTACCCAGGACAGCGTCTTGGCGAGAAGCGACTCGTCGCCTGCCTCGACCGCGTCGGTCTGCTGGGAGAGCTGGGCGCGCAACGCGGCGAGATCGTCCGTGTCGAAGTCCCGGCCGTGACGGTCGAGGAAGCGGGCGAGCTGGAAACCGCGGCCCTTGGCGCCGAAGAGCAGCTCCTGGGCCACGGTCGGGGACGGGACGCGCCCGGCCGGGTCGCCGAGGTAGTCGCGGAGCAGCTCGGGCTCGGGCAGCAGCACCTCACTCATGACGTGGCTGGTCGCGAAGCCGTCCATGCAGTTCGCCACCGGCACCAGCGACAGCGCGGAGGCGCGGTAGGAGATGGCCGCGAGGTCTGCTGCCTCCTGTGCGTTCGAGCCGAACAGGACCGTGTAGCCGGTCGGCAGCAGGGCGTACACGTCGTCGTGTCCCGCCATGACGTTGAGCGAGTGCTTGGTCACGACGCGCGCGGCGACCTGGAGCACGAAGCCACCGATCTTCTTGCCGACGGTGACGTAGTGCGACTCGAGCCCGTACAGGATGCCCTGGCTGGACGACGCGTTGGAGATGTAGTTGCCGCCGGTCAGCGCCGCGCCCATCGCTCCGCTCTGGGCGGAGTGCTCACCTTCCGTCTCCACGAAGAAGGGATGCTTGCCCCAGACGTTGAGCTGTCCTTCAGCGCGCGCAGCCTCGAACGTCTCCGCGATCTCGGTCGACGGCGTGATCGGGTAGCCGATCACCCCCCCACACACGTGCTTCATCACATGGGCGACAGCGCCGTTTCCGTTGATGACCTCGGGAATACCGGGGTAGGTATGCGCCTTCAATGACATGCCACGCTCCCTTTCAGCGCGCTCCTGCCTCGAGAGCGGAGCTCCGTCAGCAGCCGAGGCAGCGTCGCCAAGGCTAGAAGCATTCTGCTACATCAACTCCCGCCCGTGGGAGCCGACCCCCAATATAGTGCGATTTGCAACGATCAGCCGCCTCATCCGACCACCTAGGCCGCCGCGAGCCGCTCAAGACCTCGCCGGAGCATGTCGAGCGCCCGAGCCTCCGCCCTGCGTACGGTCGGCTCGCTCACCCCCAGCTCCCGTGCCAGCTCGTCCCTGGTGACCGGCGGCCCGTCGAACCCGAACCTGCGCGTGAGGATCTGCCGTTCCTGAATGGGAAGTCGGTCGACGAGCTGCAGAAGATCCGATGCCGCATCGGGCTCGAGGTGACGGGACGCCGACTCGTCGGGCACCTGGAACGCCGCCGCGTACGGTGCGGGCGTCAATATCGCCAGAATCGTTGCCTGACCGGTGGCTCCCGGGACCTCGGACACGGCCACCGACCGCCCCAGGCACTGCATCATGTCGGTCTCGGCACGGCGGACCGCGAAGTACCTCGCCATGTCCCGAGCCGGCACGCCCGATCTGCCGCACTGAGTCGCGAGCGCCCCTCGGACACGGGCACGGATCCACGCAGCGGCGTACGGTCCGAACCGGCCTCGCCGGTGGTCGTACCGCACGACCGCCTCCGCCATCGCCAGGAAGCCCTCCTGGACCACCTCGGCGAAGTCCATGGGCGACGCTCCGAACTCACCCCGCGCGATGGTTTTGACCAGACCCGTGTTGGCCAGGAGCAGCCGGTCCTTGGCCGCCCGGCCTTCGAGGACGAGAACGTCGAGTTCATCAGGGCAGGCGTCCACCGCGAAGCCGCCCCTGAGCGCCTCCTCCGCGAGGACCCCGACCTCGACGGCTGCCGCGAGGGCGGCCTCCTGCGATGCGGTGAGCAACTGTGTGGTCGTCATACCAGGACCATGTTCGTGCGAGGGGCCGTTGCGTCACTCATCCACCGATGTCGCCGGACAACACCCCGACAACACCGACTTTCGGGATCCGCTCACAAGGCTATTCGCCGGTGGAGAGCACCAGAAGCTGTTTGCGGGTCGCCTCGAGGGCGATCATCGTGGAGAACATCTGGTTGTACGCGGTTTCGTCGGTGACGGGGTTCGTCCGCTGGAGCTTCGACTTGAGCATGGCGATCGTGTACATCACCTTGAGCAGCCGCAGCTTGGCCACGTACGAGATCGCGTACGGCGTGCTCACTGCCATGGGGTGCGGCTCGACGGCGAGCTGTACGGCCAGCTGGCGCAGCGTGTCGTCGTCGATCCCGTCGATGACGCGGTGTGACCACTCGGCGGCGGGCACGCCAGCCGGCGAGTGCGGCGCGATGGCCGCGAACAGTGCGCGGTAGGCAGGGTGGGAGTAGTCGTCAGGCGTCGCCCCGTGCCAACCGTCGGCGAACGCTTCCGGGTACTGGAGCATCAGCTTGAGAGTGTCGCGTTCGACGGTCAGAGCCCGGTCGCTCGGATCCGGCAGCTCGTACGTGACCAGCGCGCCCTGAGTGGCGTCTTCTGCCGGTGGCGTGGCCGCGCTGCGCAGATGCGGCTCCGCCTGGCGGCGACCCGACGCCCGGCTGACGACGGCGCGAACCTCTTCGACGTCGGTGCCGAGCATCGTGGCGAGCGCGCGGATGTAGCCGGAGACCAGCGAGTTGTCGCGGATCGAGGCGACCAGTGGCGCGGCGGCGCGCAAGGCCTCGAGGCGACCGTCGACCCGCTCGAGGTCGTACTGGCTGAGGACGTTGTTCATGACGAACCGGTACAGGGGCTGACGTCGGGCGACGAGCTCCCGCACGGCCGCGTCGCCCTGTTGCAGCCGCAGGTCGCACGGGTCGAGCCCGGTCGGCTCGATCGCGACGTACGTCTGGGCCGCGAAGTGGTGGTCGCCCGAGAAGACCTTGAGCGCGGCTTTCTGGCCCGCGGCGTCACCGTCGAACGTGAAGATGACCTCGCCGTGGAACGCGTCGCCGCCCAGCAGCCGCTGGATGAGGCGGGCGTGGTCGTCGCCGAACGCTGTGCCGCACGAGGCGACGGCGGTGTCGACGCCAGCCACGTGCGCGGCCATGACGTCGGTGTAGCCCTCGACGATCACCGCCTGGCTCTTCTTGGCGATGTTGGTCCGGGCGAGGTCCAACCCGTACAGCACGTGCGACTTCTTGTAGACCGGGGTCTCGGGGGTGTTGAGGTACTTCGCCGGCATCCGGTCGTCGTCGAAGAGCTTGCGGGCGCCGAAGCCGAGCACCAGGCCGCCCGCGTCCTTGATCGGCCAGATCGCGCGTCCTTGGAAGAAGTCCCACCCGCCCTGGCGCATCAGTCCGCCGGGGATCAGCTCCTCGTCGTGGAAGCCCCGGCCCCGCAGGTGTTGCCCGAGCGCACGGCCCGACGTGGGCGCGAACCCCAGGCTGAACTTCTCCGCGACGTCCCTGCCGAAGCCACGACCCTGCGCGAACTGGCGCGCGACGACCGCATCGGGGGTGAGCAGCTGCTCGGCGAAGAACTCGGCGGCGATCCCGTTGGCCTCGAGGATCCGCAACCTGCTGCCGGTGTTCTCGCGCTGACCCGTGCCCTCGGTGTAGCGCAGCTGCACCCCGTACTTGTCGGCGAGGTGCTCGACGGCCTCCGCGAACGACAGGTTGTTGACCTTGCGTACGAACGTGATGACGTCGCCCGACTCACCGCAGCCGAAGCAGTAGTAGAAGCCTCGCGACGGCGTGACCTGGAAGCTCGGCGTCTTCTCGTCGTGGAACGGGCACAGCCCCTTCAGCGAACCGCCG
Source organism: Propionibacteriales bacterium (assembly GCA_017882655.1). GTDB lineage: Bacteria > Actinomycetota > Actinomycetes > Propionibacteriales > Propionibacteriaceae > Fen-668. The sequence goes on along the minus strand of JADGPB010000123.1, from coordinate 2,596 downwards.
CCGGCGGGCTTGAGCGACACGTACGCGGACACCACGTCATCGATACGCGCACGATCGCGTACCTCGACGATGTCCTCGTCGTTGATCAGCCCCACCACGCTGCGAGTCTAGAGGTCTGTACGGACAGGGCGGCGCTCCCTGTGCAGAGGCCAGTCCCGCCTGCCAGATTGCCGGTCAACCATGTCGACCGCTGGGACGTTCTTGCATACGGACCACTCCACACGAGGATCGACGTGCTCATTCCCTCGCATCACGCTCGGACTCTGGTCGCCGCTCTGACCGGCGCCCTTGTGCTCTTCGCAGGCTGCACCCAGACCGCCGCACCCACGGCTCCTTCGTCGAGCTCGACCCTTACCGCCAACTACCGGCTGCTCACCCACTGCGGCATTCGCTACGCGACCTTCGACGAGGGCGTCTGGGAGGCCGTGGCACCGATCCCGCTCATCCCCGATGAAGTCGAGGAACCCAGGGGGGTCATGCACAACCAGTACGAGGTCGCCGGCTTCATGGAACGACTGTCGGCCACCGAGGCGAGGTTCACCACGACCGAGTACCCGATCGGGGTCGTCGTCCATTTCGTTCGCTCGACGGCTAGCGTCCCGGCGTGCGCCTGAGCCTCACACCACTTGTAGGCGGCGTGCCTGCGCCGCGGCGGAGGCACGCCGGAGTCAGCGTCCGCGCGGGGGATCCACCCGGCAGGCCGGGGTCGAGCCCGGGAGCCGGTGCCGGTGGCGAGCGACGACCTCGTACGTCCAGCGCGCGACCACCCGTACCACCGGCCAGGCGATGACTCTTCCCAGCAGCCGCCACGAACCGCCGGTAGCGATGAGGGCCGCGCTGATCGCTTCGGCGCCCGAGGCCAGGTGTTCTCCGTCGGACCACTGCACCGCGGACGACGCCTGCTCGGCCGTGACGTGGAGGGCGGCGAGGTCCGCGCGCTGCCAGGGGACCACCGCGAACCGTCCCTGTCCCAAGCGTCTGATGCGCTCGGCCGCGGCGGTGCAGAACCCGCAGTCGCCGTCGAAGAGCAGGGTGCCGCCCGCGGACCGCACGGTCATGCCACCTGCACGTGACCCTTCGTGGACAAGGACTGTCCGGCTGCCTCGGCGATGACGAGGGCCGCGCGGCCGTCGAGGACCGACGGCGACGGAGCCGTACCGGCCTCGATCGAGCTGATGAAGTGGTCCAGCTCGGCGGTGTAGGCGGCGGCGTAGCGCTCGAGGAAGAACGGGAGGTACGGACCGGCGACCTCGGTGCCGCCCGAACTGCTCGACCGGACGCCCGTCGTGCGGAGGTTCGTCGTCTCGAGCGCACCCTTCGGGCCGAAGACCTCGATCCGCTGGTCGTAGCCGGCCGCGCAGACGCGGCTGTTGAGGATCGTCGCCGTGGCACCGGAGGGAGCTGTCAGCGTGACGGAGCACGTGTCGATGTCGCCGATGCCGCGGATGTCGTCGATGAACGCGTGGCCGCTCGCGGACACCTCGGCGATGTCGCCCAGCAGGAAGCGGGCCATGTCGAAGTCGTGGATGGTCATGTCCTTGAAGATGCCGCCGGAGCTGACCATGTACTGGGCCGGCGCTGCGGCCGGGTCGCGGCTGATGATCGTCACCTGGCGCAGCTCGCCGACCTCGCCGGCGTCGAGGCGCGCCTTGAGCTCGACGACACCGGGATCGAAGCGCCGGTTGAAGCCGACCATCACGCGGTGCTCCTGACCCTTGATCGCGGCGAGGCACTCGTCGACGCGCGCGAGGGACAGGTCGACCGGCTTCTCCGTCAGTACAGCCTTGCCCGCTGCGACCGAGGCGATGATCTGGTCGACGTGGCAGGTAGTGGGCGAGCAGATCACGACGGCGTCGATGCTGGCGTCGCCGTACACGTCCTCGACCGACTCGGTGCCCTTCGCACCGAAGGTGGCGGCCAGGCTGGCCGCCGCGCCCGGGACGGGGTCGACGATCGTGACCAGCTCGGCGCCGGGATGGGCGTAGATCGTGCGGGCGTGGACCTGGCCGATACGGCCGGCGCCGATGATCGCGAGGCGAAGCATCGCTGACTCTTTCTCTCGAGCGGGCTCAGGACGTGACGTTCAGTGTCTTTGTCCTGACATGATGGACTGTATTGAGGCAGTGTTCGCGCCGTCAAGCCGTTACAGGTACGGGCGCTGGTCGGCCTTGGCGGCCACGTACTCCGCGTACGCCTTCCGCGTGCTCTCCAGCTCGGAGACTTCGCTCACCGGGACGTCCCACCAGGCGCTCCCCGGCGGGTTGGGGCCGGTGAGGTCGGTCTCGATGTACAGGACGGTCGTACGGTCGCTGGCGGCGGCCTTCGCGTAGTTCGCCCTGAACTCGGCGATGCCGTGGCAGCGCAAGACATCGGCGCCCCAGCTGGCGGCGTTCGCCGCCAGGTCGAGCGGTACGTTCTCGCCGTCGAGCCGGCCCGCCGCCGACCGCACCTTGTACTTCGTGCCGAACCGCTGCGACCCCCGCGACTCCGACAGTGCGCCGATCGAGGCGAAGCCATGGTTGTCGAGCAGCACGAAGATGACCTTGAGCCCCTCCTGGACGATCGTGGCGAGCTCCATCGGCAGCATCTGGTACGT
>JADGPB010000122.1 GCA_017882655.1 Propionibacteriales bacterium | reverse complement strand
CATCTCGAAGTTCATGACGTCGCCGGTGTAGTTCTTCACGATGTGAAGGACGCCCGCGCCGCCGTTGACGGCGACCGTGGCGGCCATCATCTGGTCGGGTACAGGTGAGGTGAATACTTCGCCACAGCACGCGGCGTCGAGCATCCCCATGCCCACGAAGCCACCGTGCATCGGCTCATGTCCGGAGCCACCGCCAGAGATCAGGCCGACCTTGCCAGAGACCGGCGCGTCCTTGCGGTAGATGATCTTGTTCTCGTGGTCGACCCGGACTCGGTCGGAGTGTGCGGCTTCGATCCCTAGGAGGGATTCGGCGACGACGTCTGCGGCGTCATTGATCAGCTTCTTCATGGCGCGAGTCTTGCACCGGGTCGCACACTTGTCAGCGGGTGTGCACAAGCGTTCACTTCGTACCCGTTCGGGCGCGCATCCGTCACGGTGACAAGGAAACTCAGCCACACCGCGCGGCGGTCCGCGCACGGGCGCGAGCAGGGTGACGAAAGCGCGACCACAGGTACTCTGGCCCGATGATCACGACGACCCAAGACGTCGACCCGGGCTCGCTCTTCGCGACACTCGAGCCGCTGCTCGCGCGCGTCGCCAAGCCGATCCAGTACGTCGGCGGTGAGCACAACTCCGTACTGAAGCCCTGGTCCGACGTCGACGTCCGGTGGTGCCTCATGTACCCGGACGCGTACGAAGTCGGCCAGCCGAACCAGGGCGTCGCGATCCTGTACGAGATCCTCAACGAGCTGGAGTGGGCGGTCGCCGAGCGCACGTATGCGATCTGGCCCGACCTGGCCGCCTTGCTGCGGCAGCACCAGATCCCGCAGTTCACGCTCGACTCGCACCGTCCTGTCGCCGCGTTCGACCTGCTCGGCGTCTCGTTCTCGACCGAGCTGGGATACACGAACCTGCTCCAGGCGCTCGACCTGTCCGGGATCCCAATGCACGCCGCCGACCGCGACGAGTCGCACCCGGTCGTCATCGCCGGTGGGCACGCCGCGTTCAACCCCGAGCCGATCGCCGACTTCATCGACGGCGCGGTGCTGGGCGACGGCGAGGAGGCGGTCATCAAGATCTCCGAGATCGTTCGGGAGTGGAAAGCGGGCGGCCGTCCCGGCGGACGCCCCGAGCTGCTCGCACGGCTCGCCCGCGACGGTGGCGTGTACGTTCCGAGCCTGTACGAGGTGGACTACCTCCCGGGCGGCCAGCTCCGTCACGTCGCGCCGACACGGGGAGACATCCCGTTCCGGGTCGCGAAGCACACGCTCACCAACCTCGACGAGTGGCCGTACCCCAAGGCGCCTCTCGTCCCGCTCGCCGAGACCGTCCACGAGCGCTACTCGGTGGAGATCTTCCGCGGCTGCACCCGCGGCTGCCGCTTCTGCCAGGCGGGCATGATCACCCGGCCGGTGCGGGAGCGCAGCATCGAGACGATCGGCGCGATGGTCGAGCACGGGCTGAAGGCCACGGGGCTCGAGGAGGTCGGTCTGCTCAGCCTGTCCAGCGCCGACCATTCGGAGATCGCCGAGATCACCAAGCAGCTCGCCGACCGGTACGAGGACACCAACGTCTCCCTGTCGCTGCCGTCGACCCGCGTCGACGCGTTCAACATCGACCTCGCCAACGAGCTGTCCCGCAACGGACGCCGCTCGGGCCTCACGTTCGCGCCGGAAGGCGGTTCCGAGCGGTTGCGGCGGGTCATCAACAAGAACGTCTCCGAGGATGACCTCATCGATACGGTCACGGCGGCGTTCAGTGCCGGCTGGCGGCAGGTGAAGCTGTACTTCATGTGCGGCCTGCCCACCGAGACCGACGAGGACGTGCTCGGCATCGCCGAGCTCGCCAAGCGCGTGATCCAAGCCGGACGTACGGCATCGGGCACGCGTGACATCCGCTGCACGGTGTCCATCGGCGGCTTCGTCCCAAAGCCGCACACGCCGTTCCAGTGGGCGGGCCAGGCGTCGGCCGAGACGATCGACCACCGGCTGCAGCTGCTGCGCGACGTGATCCGCGCCGACCGCCAGTACGGCCGGGCCATCGGCTTCCGCTACCACGACGGCAAGCCCGGCGTCATCGAGGGCCTGCTCTCGCGCGGCGACCGCCGGGTCGGCCGGGTCATCGAGGCTGTGTACCGGGGTGGGGGAGTGTTCGACGGCTGGAGCGAGCACTTCTCGTACGACCGTTGGGACCGCGCCGCCGCCGAGCAGCTCGAGCCGTACGGGGTGGACCTCGACTGGTACACGACCCGCGAGCGCGAGGAGCTCGAGGTGCTGCCCTGGGACCACCTCGACTCGGGCCTCGACCGCGACTGGCTGTGGGAGGACTGGCAGGACGCCCTCGACGAGAGCACCGTCGAGGACTGCCGCTGGACCCCCTGCTACGACTGCGGCGTCTGCCCGCAGATGGACACGTCCATCGAGATCGGGCCGACGGGCCGCACGCTGCTCCCGCTCACGGTCGTAAGAAAGCCGGGCCTCGGCGGCTGACGAGGGCCTGGCGCTGCGGGGGTGGTGCCTAGCCCCAGAACTTGCCGGACTTCAGCACAGTCCCCGCTGCGTCCTTGATCGCGTACGTGCTCGGTTCGGACATCGAGTTGCGCCCGTCGACCATGAAGGCTGCGACCCACCAGCCGTTCGCGTCGGCCGTCACCGTGTCCACGACCTTCTTGCTGATCGTGAACTCGATGGTGCGAGCGTTGGCGGGAAGTCGCCCCACCGCGGAGTAGTACGTCGCGGGTCCAGGCACGACCGACTTGCCCGCCGCACCGGCTGCAGACCCTCTGAGGCCGACCTCCAGCCCCCGCGTGTCGCCCGCCGCCCCCATCGACACCCCGCCGAAGTCCCACGGCTGCGGGTAGAGGAAGCACGCGTACGAGCTCGTCCCCTGCGAGAGCAGCAGGACCATCATCTTCCCGGCCGACGCAGCGGCGAAGATCCCCGCGTCCCGGAGATCGGGGGTGGTGAAGTCAACCGACGGTTCGGCCTGTCCCGTCAAGACGACTGACCGGTCCGAGATCGACATGCTCTCGCTGCACATCGCGACGCGCTCCAGCGCGGTGAGAGCGGCCGGTTCCAGAGCCGCGAACGGGACTTCGTCCGACTCGTGGCCCACTGCCGGGATGCGGCAGTACGCGGGGTAGGTGTGCTGGTTCGCGGGAAGCATGGCGACGATGTCGCCGACGCGGTACGAGTGGGCGACATGGGCGACATGCCAGGGGTTCGTCATGCGTGCGAACTGGGGGAGGGCGTCGTACTTCACCATCTGCGGTCCGCAGCGAAGGGCGATCGTGTCGTTCGTGAGGATCGAGGGCGACGGAGTGACCGCTGGGGCGCTGCTGGCCACCACGGTTGGGGACGGGGTCGCCGCGACGAGTGCAGTGCGAGGGGCGCTGCTGAGCAGCTGGGAAACGGCGAGCGCGCCCGTGACGACGACAGCCACCGCTGCCGTGCCTCCCAAGATTCGGCGGCGACGCCGGCGCGACCGGGCGGGGGTCAGGAGATCCGGCACGTCCACGGGATGGTCGTCGACCGCCTGGTGAAGACGGGCGGAGAGCTTGTCGGAACCGACCTCACTCATGTGAGGCTCCCTTCGGTGGTTTCCAGGGCGGCCCGCAGCGCGGCGAGGCCGTCGGACGTCAGTCGTTTCACGTTGCCTTCCGAGCAGCCGAGGGCGGTTGCGGTGTCGGACACGGAGGTGTCGAGGTAGAACCGGAGCACGACGCAAGCGCGCTGCCTCGGGGCGAGCTGGGCGACAGCGCGTACGAGTTGATCGCGGTCGTCGATCTGGCTGGTGGCATCAATGGGCGTCGCGGATGCTTCCGGGAGCACCTCGGCGACGTTCTCGCGCCTCCGCCAGGGCCGGCGCCACTCGTCGATGAGGGTGCGTACGAGGGTCTGGCGTGCGTACGCGTCGAGCCCCTCGTGGCGTGCGATCCGTCCCCACGAGCGGTGCATCTTGAACAGTGTCTCCTGGGCGGCATCCTCGGCGCGTTGCCAGTCGCCGCACAGAAGGAAGCCGGTCCGGCAGAGCCGCGCGAACGAGTCGGCGACGTAGTGCTCGAACTCGGCGTCCACGTCCATAGGAATCCTCCTGGGGTTTCACACGCTAGACGTAGGCGGGGGCTCCCAGGTTGTGTCGTGAAACTCAGGCGAGCAGAGGAGCGAGAGTCTCGTGTATCCGCGTCAGCGTCGCTGCGTCGGCAGGCGCACCGATCGCACGCACGGCGAGGAGAGCGGCCCCAGCCGTACCGTCGTGGGCCCGCAGGCAGCGTCCGGGGTAGCGGGCGCGGAGTCCGTCGCTGAGTGGGCTGCCGTCGTACAACAGCCCGCCTGCCAGGACGATCGGACGGCCGTCGTCGGCGACGAGCGCCCCGCACGAAGCGAGCAGGCCCGTGAGGGCGCCTTTCACGATGTCCCGAGCGATGGCGTCGCCCGCGGCCGCGGCCCGAAGCGCCAGAGGCGCGAACTCGGCGCACTCGACCGGCCGCCGACCGTACACGCGGCGCATCACCTTCCAGATCTCCGGGCGACGTACGTCCTCGTCGGGCGTGCTCTCGTCGTCGACCTCGGCGAGCACCAGCGCCGTGAGCGCGGTGGCAGGACCGCGGCCCTCGATGTCGGCCGCGGCGGCGCGCAGCACACGGTGGCCGATCCAGAAGCCTGATCCCTCGTCGCCCAGCAGCCAACCGATCCCGTCGGCCAGTCCGGCCAGCTCACCGTCGACGATGCGTGCGGAGATCGCGCCGGTCCCGGACAGTACGAGGTATCCGGTGGGGGTCGCGGTCGCCGAGAAGTACGCGCTCATCACGTCACCGGCCACCCGTACCTCGGCCTCGATCCCCACCGCGGCCAGGGCGTTCGACACCATCGGTCCGGTCTGCGTTCCGAGGCCGCCGGCGAGCGTCAGCAGGACAAGGCCGGGCACGATTCCGGATGACCCGATCGCGGCGATCGTGGCCGCCACTTGGTTCGAGATCGCAAGCTCCGCGCCGGCAGATGTGGGGTTGCCGGCACCGGCCCGGCCGTAGCCGAGACAGCGCCCCGTCTCGTCGAGGAGCACCGCGCGGGTCGCCGTACCACCCGCGTCGATGCCGATCACGTGCCGCATATCGCTGTTTCCCCCGCTTTGTCCGCGTGTAGTAGACCAGTTGTCACGGGGACATTACCCGCACACACTTCCGAGAGGGCACCATGGCCGACACCTACGAGGCGTTTTCCGACGAAGTCACCAAGCGCTTGCCGATCTTGGTGGAGTCAGCCAAAACGGGTGAGATCGCCAAGGCCATCGAGCTCCTCGCCGATGCGGTGGCGAAGGACGGAATCATCCGCGCGTTCGGCACCGGCCACTCCGAGGCGTTCGCAATGGAGATCGCAGGCCGCGCCGGCGGCCTCATCCCGACCTCTCGCCTCGCCCTGCGGGACATCGTGCTGTACGGGACGCACACCGTCTCCGAACTGGCCGACCCGACGCTCGAGCGCGACCCGAAGCTCGCCGAGGAGCTGTTCGACCTGCACGCCCGGCACCCTTCCGACATCTACATCATCGCGTCCAACTCCGGCGTCAACGGCTCCATCGTCGGCGTCGCCGAGCAGGTGAAGGCGCACGGCCACAAGCTCATCGTCGTGACGAGCCTGGACCACACGATGAAGGTCACCTCGAAGCACCCGTCAGGCAAGCGCCTCATGGACTTCGCCGACGTGACGATCGACAACCTGGCCCCGTACGGCGACTCGACGCTCACGTTGGATTCGGGCCTCGTGATGGGCGCGATCTCGTCGATCACTGCCGCGTTCATCGCGCAGCTGATGACGCTCGGCATCGCGGAGAACCTCAGCGCCCGCGGCATCACGCCACCGGTCTACATCTCCGCGAACATCCCCGGCGGGGACGAGCACAACAACGTTCTCAAGGCCAAGTACGCCGGACGGCTGCGCGTCGACGGCTAGGTGGGCTCAGGTCGCCGACTCTCCCGCGGGAGCGATGATTAAGAGTTGCATCGTTTCGATAACGACTGATCCAGCCTCCTTGCCAGTGGCTGCCACAGGGATAGTTTCGGAGAATGAGGCATCACCTCTACCGGTCGCACGGGGACGGCATCACCCGATCTACGCCGGGGGCCTGCTGCTGTTCGGCAGGGGCCGGAGCAAACTGAGGAGATTCAATGGAGAAAACGTCGTTCGGTCGGCGGACCCTGCTTACAGGTTCCTTGGCCGCGGCCGCTTTGGTCCCGTTGTCGTCTTGCGCCACCGGTGGCGGCTCGAGCTCTTCGACGGCCAGCGCTGGCGCGACGTCCGCGGACAACCCGTTCGGCATGGCCGCGTCCGGCACAATCGATGCGGTCATCTTCAACGGCGGCTACAAGACCGACTATGTCGACTTCGCCGGGGCCGAGCTCACCAAGAAGTTCTCTGGTGTCACGGTCAAGGTGTCGCCGTCCACACAGATCGCCCAGGAACTTCAGCCGCGCTTCGTCGGTGGGAACCCTCCCGACATCGTTGACAACTCGGGCGCCCAGGCCATCGGCATGTCGACGATCGTCGACCAGCTCGAGGACCTGACCTCCGTGCTTGCTGTCAACAGCTACGAGGGCAAGAAGCTCTCGGACACGGTGTACGAGACGGCCATCAAGTCCGCCGGCACGTACAACGGCAAGCTCGCTGCCGTGAACTACGCCATGACCATCTACGCGTACTGGTACTCGGCCTCGTTGTTCACGGCCAACGGCTGGACCCCGCCGAAGACGTGGGCCGAGGCCCTCGATCTCGGCGCCAAGGCCAAGGCGAAGGGCAAGTACCTCATGCTCTTCGGCAAGGAGGCGGCGACCTACTACCTCACGACCCTCATCGCCTCCGCGATCATGGAGGGCGGCAACGACGTCCG
>JADGPB010000121.1 GCA_017882655.1 Propionibacteriales bacterium | reverse complement strand
GAACACCGCGAAGACGACGACGCCCACGCTGAGGATCGCCCACCACACGGTGAACCGCTCTTTCATCACCCGTCGCCGCATGAGGACGACCATCGTGATGATCGTCGCCAGGACGAACAGCAGGGGCAAGATGTAGGTCATGACGACTCCTGCTCGAGCACCTTTTCCGGGCGGGTCAGCGCGATGGCAAGCGCCATCATGGCCCTGATCAGGAAGATCGCGGCTTTCACCGGCGAGTGGCTCGGCACACCACCAGCGCGCTCCCGCATGACAACGCCTGCCTGCCGCACCACAAGTCCGCTGCGCGCCGCGATGACGATGGCCTCGACCGTGTCGCCGAGGTATTCGGCTGGGTACTCCCTGGCGTACAGCGCATTCGCTCGAGGTCCGCACAGCTTGAGCCCGGAGGTCGTGTCCGTGAGGCGCGTCCCACACACGCGGGACAGCACCGAAGACAACAGCTTCATCGCCCACTTGCGAGGACCGGTCACGGAGTAGTCGCCACGTCCGGCGAACCTCGCGCCGATCACCACGTCGGCCTGGGTCTCCGCCATGACATCGACGAGGTGATGCACCTCAGCCGGGTCGTGCTGACCGTCCGCGTCGATCTGCAGCACTTCGGTGTAGCCCTCGCGGATCGCGTACGAGAAACCGGCCCGCCTCGCGCCTCCGACACCGAGGTTGAACGGCAGGTCGATGACCGGGACGCCCATCGAGCGGGCCACAACAGAAGTGTTGTCGGTGGAACCATCCGAGACGACCACGACATCCCAGTCGGGCAGAGCGCCGCGGATCTCCTCGAGGCAACCGCCGATGGCCGCCTCCTCGTTCCACGCGGGCAGCACGACAAGCCGACGATGAGCGGGCGGGTCGCCGAGCAACTGCACCTTGTCGTCCTTCTTTCGGGCGGGTCAGGTCAGCCTATCCCGAGGGCTCCCGATGGGTGTTCACGCACCCAGCTCGCCACCAGCCGGTCGGGCGCCAGCCGCCAGCTGAATGTGGCAGATTGCCCCCTGGTGTTCCGCATCGGCTGCTCGGCATGAGAAGATCCGAGCAGAGGGCTTCAGTCCCTCGTTCGTTCCACTACGGATCGTCGGGCACGTACCTGCCCGTGGAAAGGAATAACTGTGGCTACTGTCACATTCGTGGACGCTTCGCGCGTCTACCCGGGGGCCGATCATCCGGCCGTCGACAAGCTCAGCCTCGAGATCGGCGACGGCGAGTTCATGGTTCTCGTCGGCCCCTCCGGCTGCGGCAAGTCGACCTCGCTGCGCATGCTGGCGGGACTCGAAGAGGTCAACACCGGCAACATCTACATCGGCGACCGCGACGTCACCGATCTGCCGCCGAAGGACCGGGACATCGCGATGGTGTTCCAGAACTACGCCCTCTACCCGCACATGACCGTCGCCGACAACATGGGCTTCGCGCTCAAGATGCAGGGCGTCGGCAAGCAGGAGCGCGCCGAGCGCGTACTCGAGGCCGCAAAGCTGCTGGGCCTGGAGGACTTCCTGTCCCGCAAGCCCAAGGCGCTCTCTGGCGGCCAGCGTCAGCGCGTCGCCATGGGCCGCGCGATCGTTCGTCAGCCGCAGGTCTTCCTCATGGACGAGCCGCTGTCGAACCTCGACGCCAAGCTCCGCGTCTCCACCCGTACGCAGATCGCCGCGCTCCAGACCCGCCTCGGTGTCACGACCGTGTACGTGACGCACGACCAGGTCGAGGCCATGACGATGGGTGACCGCGTAGCGGTCATGAAGGACGGCGTCCTCCATCAGGTCGACACACCGTTGACCCTGTACGACAAGCCCGCCAACCTCTTCGTCGCGGGCTTCATCGGCTCCCCCGCGATGAACCTCATGTCGGGCCCGATCGTCGAGGGCGGCGTCACCATCGGTGGCTTCGACGTCCCGATCAAGCGCGAAGTCCTTGCCAAGGCTGTCGGCGAGAAGACGCTCACCCTGGGCATCCGCCCCGAGTCGTTCACGATGGCCGACCTTGGCATCGGGATCGACGTGGCGGTCGTCGAGGAGCTCGGCGCCGACGCGTACGTCTATGGCACGCTCGCGGGCCTGGCCGACGACGCCAAGCTCAACGCTCAGCAGATCGTCGCGCGCATCTCGTCGCGTCGTCCTCCGGAGCGCGGTTCGACAGTGAAGATGGGTGTCGACACCGAGCACATCCACGTGTTCTCCGACGTCACCCAGGAGCGCCTGTCCTGACACGACCTGTTCGACCGTTCCGGGGCCCCGCCATTCGGCGGGGCCCCGGTTCATTTCCCAGCACGGACGGATGCGGCTGCCCGAGCGCGTGGCATGCTCTTGACCGAGGCCGGGCCCGGCCGTGCGTGTGACTTTAGGAGCGTCGTGTCTGAAGCCGTGAACCTCGTCATCCTGGGCGCCTCGGGCGACCTCACCCACCGGCTTCTACTGCCAGGACTGGGGACGCTGCTCAAGGCTGACCACAACATCACCGTCCGCCTCGTCGGTGCGGCCGCCGAAGACTGGGGCCAGGACCACTGGAGCCAGATCGTCAAGGAGTCGCTCAGCGACGGCGGCTGCTCGAGCGACGAGCTGCAGTCGATCCTCGACACGACGAAATACGTCAAGATCGATGCCTCGAGCGGTGACCAGCTGGCCGCGCTGCTCACAGATCTCCAAGGACGCATCGTCTTGTACTTCGCGCTCCCACCGACGATCAGCATGGCCGCGTGCGAGGCGCTCGCGTCCATTCAGCTTCCCCCGGACCTGTTCCTCGCGATCGAGAAGCCGTTCGGAACGGACGCGGAGAGCGCTCGCGCGTTCAACCAGCTCCTCGCACACCTGCCGTTGCCCGAGTCGCATATCTTCCGCGTCGACCACTATCTCGGCAAGGCGACCGTGCTGAACCTCGTCGGGCTCCGTTTCACCAACCGCCTGTTCGAACCGGTGTGGAACGCGTCGAACATCGAGAGCATCCAGATCATCTCCGACGAGGCGCTCGCGCTCGAGGGCCGAGCCGGTTACTACGACCATGCCGGCGCGCTCAGGGACATGATCCAGAGCCACCTGCTGCTCGTCATGGCGCTGCTGTGCATGGAGGAGCTCGCGACGTTCGACGCGTTCGAGCTGCGCGACCTCATGGCACATCTGCTGCGCTCGACCCACCTGTGGGGCGACGACCCGGTGAAGGCGTCGCGGCGTGCCCGCTACACGGCGGGAAAAGTCGGCGACGAGGTCGTACCGAACTACGTGGACGAGCCCGGCGTGGACCCATCCCGGAACACTGAGAGCCTCGCCGAAGTGACCGTGGAAATCCGCAACGCCCGCTGGGCCGGGGTGCCCATCACGCTGCGCAGCGGCAAGGCACTCGGCGACGGCGTACGGCAGATCACCGTCGTATTCCGGCCGATCGCCCACACGCCGGTCGGCTTCCACGACGAGGCGCCGCGCAACGTCGTGGTGATCGGGTTGTCGCCCGAGTACCTCCGCGTCCAGCTGTCGACCAACGTCGAAGGGGACAGGCTGAGCCTCGAGCCGACCGTGCTCGACGCCGAGCTGGGCGAGAGCCCGATCCGGCCGTACGGCGAGATCCTGTCGCACATCCTCGCCGGCGACCCCCTGCTGAGCGTGCGCGGTGACGTCGCCGAGGACTGCTGGCGGGTCGTCACCCCGATCCTCGACGCCTGGGCCGCAGGCACGGTCCCGATGGACTTCTACGTCGCGGGTTCCGCCGGGCCGAGCAACTGGGTCTGACCCCGGCCGTACCCTCATTCCGGCGCGGCGTTTTCCGGGACAGGGCAGACTCTGCTTCGTGCCCCGTTTCGTCTCCGCCAAACCTGACTCACGGCTGATCCCGCTGCCGTGGGGCACGCCGCTGGCGGAGTGGCCCACAGATCATCTCGTCGCACTCCCCCGAGGCATCTCGCGCCACGTCGTACGGTTCATCCGCGTCGGCTCGAGCGTGTACGCGGCCAAGGAGGTCATCGAGCACCTGGCGCTCCATGAGTACCGGCTGCTGCACGACCTGATGCGGATGGGGACGCCGTCGGTCGAGCCGATCAGCGTCATCACCCAGCGCGTCGCCGCGGATGGTACGGAGCTCGACCCGATCCTCATCACCCGTCACCTGCAGTTCTCACTCCCGTACCGCTCGCTGTTCGCCTCGGGCGTGAAGCAGGACACGGTCAGCCGCTTGATCGACGCCATGGTGGTGCTGCTCGCACGGCTGCACATCATCGGCTTCCTCTGGGGGGACGTGTCGCTGTCGAACACGCTGTTCCGACGCGATGCGGGGTCGTTCGCCGCGTACCTCGTCGACGCCGAGACCGGCGAGCTGCATGACACGCTGACGGCTGGGCAGCGAGAGCACGACCTCGTCGTTGCCCGGACCAACCTGTTCGGCGACTTCTGCGACCTGCAGGCCGGCGGCATGCTCGAGGAGAGCCTCGACCCGCTGCACCTCGTGGACATGGTCGAGACCCGCTACCGCGAGCTGTGGGGCGAGCTGACCGGCGTCGAGGAGTTCTCAGGGTCCGAGCTGGGCCGCATCGAGAGCCGTGTACGCCGCCTCAACGCGCTCGGCTTCGACGTCGCCGAGCTCGACATCCAGACGTCGGACGACGCCTCGCACATCCGGATCCAGCCCAAGGTCGTCGACGCGGGTCACCACTCGCGGCGCCTGTTGCGTCTCACCGGGCTGGACACCCAGGAGAACCAGGCGCGGCGGCTGCTGAACGACCTCGACACGTTCCGCGTCCGTACGGGCCAACAGCACCTCGACGAGGCGATCGTCGCCCACGCATGGCTCACCGACGTGTTCGAGCCGGTCATCCAGATCGTGCCGAGCGAGCTCAAGGCCAAGCGCGAGCCCGCACAGCTGTTCCACGAGGTGCTCGACTACCGCTGGTACCAGTCGCAGCGGGAGAACCGCGACGTGCCGCTCACGGAAGCGACGCACGGCTACGTGAACGACGTGCTCCGCAAGCTCCCCGACGAGGCGATGTCCGCGGATGCCCTGGCGCCCGTCGGGGGCCGCCACCTCGTCGATCCGTACGACCCGTCACAGGGGTTCTTCGAATCCGGCGACGAGGAACCTCCGTACGACCCGTGGGAGGCGGCCGCGGAGGCCACCGAGCCCTACACCGGCGGCGGCTTCTTCGATGTCGCGGCGCTCCGCGCCCAAGCGGCGGCCAAGGAGGCGTCGAAGAAGGACGCCAAGGTCAAGCGTTCGCTGGCGGCCCGGATCCGTACAGAGGCCGACTCCGTCGACTGATGGGGCCTCGCGGGCGTACTGCCAGGGGGTCGTCGGTTCATCATGTTAAGCGGGCGATTCGCATGTTCTCATGGCCAATTGGCCATGAGAACCTACAACTCGGCCACTTAACATGGTGAACCGCGGCCCTGACCGGCTCCCGTAGACTGCCCTGCGTGACGTTCCGGCTGTTCGACTCTGCGACCCATGAGGTGATCGACCTCGACCCCGTAACTCCCGGGCAGGTTTCGATCTACCACTGTGGCCTCACCGTGCAGTCGTCGCCGCACCTCGGCCACATCCGCAAGGAGGTGGTATTCGACGTGCTCCGGCGTTGGCTCACCATCTCCGGCTACCAGGTCACCGTCGTCGCCAACGTCACCGACATCGACGACAAGATCCTCTCCAAGTCGGCCGAGGCGGGCGTTCCGTGGTTCGCCCACGCGTACCGCTTCGAGCGTGAGCTGCACCGTGCGTACGGAGCGCTCGGCTGCGCCGAACCCACGTACGAGCCGCGCGCCACCGGGCACATCCCGGAGATGCTGGAGATGGTCTCCGACCTCATCGAAGCGGGCCACGCGTACGTCGCGGCGGACGACTCGGGTGACGTGTACTTCGACGTGAAGAGCTGGCCCTCGTACGGCGAGCTGTCCCACCAGCGCGTCGACGACATGGTGCCCGCCGAGGATTCCGATCCGCGCGGCAAGCGCGACCCCCGCGACTTCGCGTTGTGGAAGGGTCACAAGCCGTCCGAGCCGATCACCGCGTCGTGGCCGGCGCCATGGGGTCGAGGCCGTCCCGGCTGGCACCTGGAATGCTCGGCGATGGCGATCAAGTACCTCGGCGACGAGTTCGACATCCACGGCGGAGGCATCGACCTCCGGTTCCCGCACCACGAGAACGAGCTGGCCCAGGCTCGCGCCTCCGGCCACCCGTTCGCCCGCCACTGGATGCACAACGCCTGGGTCACGGCCTCCGGCGAGAAGATGTCGAAGTCGCTGCTGAACGGTGCGCTGGTGAGCGAGGTCACCGCGCAGTACCCGCCGCGCGCGGTGCGGTTCTACCTCGCGGTCCCCCACTACCGCAGCTCCATCGAGTACAGCTCCGAGTCGCTGAAAGAGGCGACCGCGTCGTTGAGCCGCCTCGACGGCTTCGTCGACCGCGCGGTCGAGCTCGTCGGCCCGGTTGCTACCGAGTACGAGACGTTGCCGCCCTCCTTCGTCGCCGCGTTCAACGAGGATCTGGGCACGTCGACGGCGATGGCGGACGTGTACGAGATGGTGCGCGTCGGCAACCAGGCCCTGACAGCCGGAGATGCCGGCGCGGTCAAGGCCGCGCTCGTCTCCGTACAGAGCATGCTGGACGTGTTCGGTCTGCGCGCCGACGACGAGGCGTGGGCCGGTGGCGGGGACGCGCGCCTGCGGCCGATCCTCGACGGGGTCATCTCCGAGCTGCTCGAGCAGCGCCAGGCCGCGCGCGCCCGCAAGGACTTCGCCGCATCGGACGCGATCCGAGACCGACTGACCACCCTCGGCATCTCTGTCGAGGACACACCTTCTGGACCCCGTTGGAGCTTGTGATGCCAGGAAACTCGTCGCGCCAAGGCGCCGTACGCAAGACAGGCAAGGGCACGGGCGCCAAGGGGCGTACCGCCGGGTCGGG
>JADGPB010000120.1 GCA_017882655.1 Propionibacteriales bacterium | reverse complement strand
ACGGCCTAGGAGAGCCATGGCCAGTCCTCTGACCATCGCGTTGACCGATCTTCGGGACGCGTTGGCATCTGTCAGGCTGCCGTTACCCCTCCCACGCGCAGCGGAGCTCACCGGACTGTCCCGGGACTTCTCGAAACAGCTCGACGACTACGTCCTGCCGAGGCTGGAGCGGATCGAAGCGCCCCTGCTGGCCGTCGTAGGCGGCTCCACGGGGGCCGGCAAGTCGACGCTGGTGAACTCCCTCATCGGCCGCGTGGTGACGAAGCCGGGCGTGATCCGGCCCACGACGAGGTCACCGGTGCTCGTGTACCACCCGGACGACGCGCGCTGGTTCGCCGACGACCGGATCCTGCCGGGCCTGCTGCGTTCCAGCTCGTCGAGCGACGACACGCGCTCGCTCCACCTCGTACCGGAGCCGACGTTGCCGCGTGGGCTCGCGGTCCTCGATGCGCCCGACATCGACTCTGTCGTCGTGGAGAACCGGCGACTGGCCGCGCAGCTGCTGTCGGCGGCCGACCTATGGCTGTTCGTGACGAGCGCGGCGCGGTACGCGGACGCCGTGCCCTGGGACTACCTCGCGAGCGCCGTGGGCCGCAGCGCCGCGGTGGCGGTCGTCGTCGATCGGGTCCCGCCGGCTGCCATGGCCGAGGTGCCGCCCCATCTGGGCCAGATGATGACCGAGCGTGGTTTGGCGTCCTCGCCGCTGTTCGCCGTACCGGAGACCACGACCGATGCCGACGGCCTGCTGCCCGACGCCGCGGTGGCGCCGATCCGTGGGTGGCTGGCCGCGTTGGCGGCCGACCAGAACACCCGGGCACGGGTCGTCATGCAGACGCTCGACGGGGCGATCGGGTCGCTCACCCGGCAGGCGCCGGACGTCGCCCAGGCCGTCGACGACCAGCTCGAGGCGCTCGACCAGCTGCGCTCTGATGCGAATGCGTCGTACCAAGAGGCCGTACGGACCGTGAACGTCCAGTCGGCCGACGGCACCCTGCTGCGTGGCGAGGTGCTGGCGCGCTGGCACGACTTTGTGGGTACTGGGGAGTTCTTCCGGGCTCTGGAGCAGAAGATCGGCTGGTTGCGCGACCGGATCTGGGCCGCGATCAAGGGCGAGCCGAAGGGCGCGTCCGACGTCGCCGTGGCGGTCGAGTCAGGGCTCGAGGCGCTGCTGCGCGAGGAGGGTGAGAAGGCGGCTGAACGTGCTGAGGCAGCCTGGCGAGCGAACCCCGCCGGACGGATGCTCCTCGACCGTGCCGGCGCTGATCTGCGGCGGGTCTCTGAGGACTACCCGTCCCGTGCGGCCCGGGCGATCAGGGCGTGGCAGGGCGACGTCATGGAGCTCGTGAGCGACGAAGGCTCCGGGCGCCGGACCAAGGCGCGTATCGCGGCGTTCGGCGTCAACGGCGTCGGTGTGGCACTGATGCTCGTCGCCTTCGCCCACACCGGGGGCCTCGTCGGTGCGGAGGTGGGTGTCGCGGGCGGTACGGCGGTGCTCGCCCAGCGCGTTCTCGAGGCCGTGTTCGGCGACGATGCCGTACGGCGCCTGGCCAAGAAAGCCAAGGACGACCTCGACGCCCGCGTCGAAGGTCTGCTCGCCGGCGAGCTGTCCCGGTTCCACGCCGCGCTCGATGCTGTGGGCATCGACCCGCAGGTGGCGGAGCGGATCCGTACGGCCGCGGTCAACGCCGATGAAGGTCGGGCGCTGGAGATGCACCAGCTGGGTCTCACCGCGGTCGGAGAAGGGAAGACGCCGGTGATCGCGCCGTACGAGCGGGAGCAGGTCAACCTGCGGCAGGTGGACGCGTCGGCCGCCGAGGTTGTCGACGCAGAGGTGCTGCCGTGAAGAGGCGCTCGGGGCTGCCCGACCGACTGGCAGCGCTCCGAGAGGCGATGGACGCAGCCCGCGGTCGCATCGACTCCGATGTCGAGGACAGCATCGACGCGATCCTTGCCCGCGTCGACGGGAGGCTCGCGTTCTCGGGCGACGTGACGATCGTCGCGCTGGCCGGTGCCACCGGCTCGGGCAAGTCATCCCTGTTCAACGCGGTGTCCTGTACGACACTGGCCGAGGCGGGCGTCCGGCGGCCGACAACCGCGGCGGCGATGGCTGCCGTGTTCGGCGAGGAGCAGAGCGAGCTGCTCGACTGGCTGGACGTACCACGCCGGCACCTCGTGACCGGCGCCGAGGATATGTTCGGGCTCATCCTCCTCGACCTGCCCGACCATGACTCGACGCAGCAGTCGCATCGGGAGATCGTAGATCGGCTCGTCGAGCTCGTCGACCAGTTCGTGTGGGTGGTCGATCCGCAGAAGTACGCGGACGCGGCCCTGCACGACCGCTACCTGAAGCCGCTCGCCGCGCACGCCGACGTCATGGTGGTCGCGCTCAACCAGATCGACCGGGTCGCCGACGCGCACCGGGCGGGCATGATCGCCGACCTTCGCAGGCTCCTGGATGCGGAGGGTCTGGCGGACGCTCGGCTGATCGCCGTATCGGCCGCGACCGGTGAGGGGCTCAGCGACCTGCGCGCGGAGCTGGTGACGCTGATCAAGGGCAAGCAGACGGCGGCCAAGCGCCTATCGGGCGATGTGACGGGCGCGATGGGATCACTGGCGCCGCAGATCGGCGACGTCGACGCGGACGGGGTGTCGAAGAAGCGCGCTGCGCACCTCAACCACACGCTGGCCGTCGCTGCGGGTGTGCCCGTGGTCGTCGAGGCCGTGAAGAAGTCGTGGCGTCACCGCGGCGGCATCGCGACCGGGTGGCCGGTCGTGGCCTGGCTGGCACGGTTCCGTCCCGATCCGCTGCGTGCGCTGCACCTCGACATGATCTCGACGAAGAAGAACAAGGCGATCGAGCCCGGCCGGGTGAACCGGACCTCGGTCCCCGTGGCGCAGGGCGCGGCGAAAGCGCGGGTCGACAGCGCCGTACGGGCCCTGGCGACGGAGACTTCCGAAGGGCTACCGCGAGGGTGGCAGGATGCGGTGCTGGCAGCCGCGCGGGCGGAGGAGACGCTGCTTCCCGACCACCTGGATCGCGCGATCGCCACGACCGACCTTGCGACCGATCGCGGCAACGGCTGGTGGCCTGTGGTGCGGGTGCTGCAGTGGCTGGTGCTGCTGACCACGCTGGTGGGTGCCGGCTGGTTGCTGGTGAACTTCGTGCTGGTCTCGTACCTCGCACTGCCGGCCCTCCCCGTACCGAAGGTCCGCAACGTCGGCCTGCCGACTGTGCTGGCGCTGGGCGGTGTGGGCGCCGGGATCCTGGTCGCCCTGTTGAGCCGGGTCGGCGTCGAGATCGGTGCTCGCAGCCATGCGGCGCGTGCCGATCGGGAGCTGATGCGTGCGATCGCACTGGTGACGAGCAGGTACGTAATACGGCCGGTCGACGCGCAGCTGCAGCGCCGCAACCGGGCTCGGGATGCGCTGAAGCGGCTGCGGTGATCTCGCGGCAGGCGGATCTGTCCACAGGCGCGAGCGCTGTCCACAGCTGAGGAATCCGGTGACGGATCCGCTGTCCGGTGGCACATGGTCAAGGTGAATCGACGAGAAGGGGTTCACCATGGAGATGGCAGTGACGATGACCGGCAACGTCGGCAGCGGCATCGAGCATCGCGTGACGCGTACGGGGCTGGCGACCGCGTCGTTCCGGATGGCGTGCACGCCGCGCGTGTACCGGGATGGCGAGTGGCACGACCAGACGACCACCTGGATCGGGGTCGAGTGCTTCCGGGGCCTGGCCGACAACGTGTCCTCGAGCCTTGGCAAGGGAGAGCCGATCATCGTGCAGGGGCGATTGCGCACGCGATCGTGGACCGACACGAACGGGGTGATCCACGAGCGCCTCGTCATCGAGGCGTCAACCGTCGGTCACGACCTCAACCGCGGCACCTCGGCCTTCCGAAGGGTCAACCGTGTCATCGCGTCGCCCGAGCCGGAGGCGGAGGCGGAGGCGGCTGAGCCAGGCGGGGCTGAGCCAGGCGGGGTGGAGTCAGGCGGGGTGGAGTCGGCGGCCTGACCGACTCGGGTGGGCGTGGAATGACGGATGCGGCGGCGATGTTCTTGGAGTGACAGGAGCGGCACTTACGCTGAGGCATTCCTTCCGGAGGAGCCGCCATGGCCACCACGACCGCAGAGGGGCCGGAATCGCGCCCCCTCTGGGTGTCGATGCGCCGCGGCGGTGCGGTCGCCACCAGCCTCGCCGCCATCCTGGTTGCGGTGCTGGTCTCTGCGTGGGTCGGGCCGCAGCCGATGCACCTGGGCTTCCAGACCGCCGGCGACACACGTCTGGCTGACAGGGTGCGCGCCATCCTCGGCGCAGACGGCACCGCCGGGTCGACAGCGGGCTTCCACGGCCTCGCGGTCGTCGTGGTGTCGCCGGGGCAGACGCGCTGGGCCGGCCTGGGGAATCGCGGCGACGGCATGGCTCCGACGAGCACGACGATGTTCGAGATCGGCTCGATCACGAAGCTGTTCACTGGACTGCTGCTGGCCGATGCGGTCGACCACGGAGTGGTGAGACTGAAGGACACGGTGGACATGTACCTGCCGCCCCTCGTCGGTTCAGCCGCCGGCTCGGCGACCCTCGAGGAGCTGGCGACCCATCGTTCAGGGCTGCCGGCCTATGCCGACGAGGAGGCCGGCGCGACCTACGAGGGGGCCGGGACCAGCGACGTCGAGACCATCACCCAAGAAGCCGTGATCGAAGAGGCCGCGGAGCTCACGCTCTCGGAGCGAGGCACTTACGCGTACTCCAACCTGGGGTTCGCTCTTCTCGGCTACGCCCTGGCCAGGGCCGAGGGAGCCCCGTCATGGACCTCGCTCGTGACCCAGCGGGTGCTTCGGCCTGCCGGGATGACGCACACCGTGTTCGTACCCAGCAAGGCAGACGTACCTGCTGCTGCTGCGCTGGGAAGTCTGCCCGATGGGCTGTTCGCTCCCTACTCGGTCGGCCCCAGCTACTTCCCGGCGGGTACGGCCACGTTCTCCACGCTCGACGACCTGGCCTCGTTCGCCCGATGGGTCATCGACGGATCGGCGATCGGGCGGTCGGCGCTGAACCCGCTGTACGAGATATCGCCGGTCGACTCGATCGGGCTTGCGTGGATGATCACGACGACCACCACGGGGGTGTCGGTCTGGCACGACGGCTCGGTGCCCGGGTTCTCCTCCATCCTCGGGTTCGATCTGGCACGCCGCCGCGCCGTGGCGGTGCTCAGCAATACCGGTGCCACCGTCGATCCCTTGGGGATGAAGCTGCTCGAACCGCGATCACCTGTCGCCGGTCCGAGTGCGCCGTGGTACGTGCGAGCGATCGCCGCGCTGGCGTGTGTTCTCGCGGTGGCCTGCGTGCTGTTCGCGGCTCGACGGGGGCGGCGGCTGGTAGGTGTCGCCGTTGCCTTCGCAGCGCAGACGGGACTGGTGCTCGCCGTGGACTACCTGCCCTGGCAGAACCTGCCCGGCTGGAGCTGGGCGCTCGCGTCAGGGTCGGTGTCCGCGGCGATGATCCTCGGCGTCGACGAGGGACCGCGTTCACCGCGCCAGCTTGTCCTGCCAGTCGTGGCGGGTGTCTTGTCAGGGTTCGCGTTCTACGCGCTGACAGTCTGGCTGGCCGGATAGCCATGTCGGGGGCTATTCGACGGCTGCTCTTGCTCCTCGCAGTAGCCGTGCTGCTGGCGGGCTGCGTCAAGCCTCCGCCGCTCGACGTACGCCTGGCTTGGCTCGACGCCACGCCGCCCGGAGTCGTACCGGCAGCCCTTGCGTCGGTCGCGTCGGGCCTTGTCGTGGCGGGGACCGACGCCACCGGAGAGGCTCCGGCAGTGGCGATGGAGAACGGGGCGCCAGTCCCGCTCGTACCGTCGGAGCCGTACGCCGCAAGTGCGCGCATCGTCTCGGCCGCGTCCGCCGGGGGAGTGCTCTACCTCATCGGGGGCCGTTCCGGAGGCGCCCATGGCAACACACGCTGGACGGTGTGGGACGGCACTGTCGCCGGGCCGGTCACGAGTCGGCCGCAGGAGTTCTTCACGTTCGGAGGCCACGACGCAGGCCCGCTGCTCGGCACGGTCATCGTGGACGGCCACCCGATCATCGTGGGCAGCCGGGGCGCGGAAGCCGGCCCCGAGGCGGCGCTGTACGCCGTCGACGGCGAGGTCTGGAACCCGCTCGACACCCCTGCCGCTCTGCAGTCGGCGAGCGGGCTGGTGCTCGGCCTCACCGCCGTGACGTCGGTCGGCTCCACGATCGTCATCGTCGGGGACAGCGTCCACTCGACGGCGGATGGGGTCGTACAGACACCGGCCCTGTTCTACGGAACCGTGGGAGGCGAATGGCGCCGGATCGACCTTCCCGTACCGACGGACGCGCCCGGTCTCCGTCACGCCACCGCGGTCGCCTGCGCCGACGGGACGTGCTGGGTCGCCGGCTGGGCGACCCACCCGATCGTGTGGCAGGTCTCCCTGGGCGACGGGGCGGTGGGCTCGACAACGACATTCGTGGGGGACGTGGCGGGCGCCGACGACCCGTCCGCTCTCATCACGATCGTCGACGGTCGCCCTCTGGTGGCGACCAACGCATCGACTCCGTCGGCTGAAGTCCTGTGTGCTGACGGCTGGTCGTCGGTGCCGTCACCGGCAACGGCAACGGCCATTACAGCCCTCGGGTCCGACGCCTACCTGGTCGCCGGGGACAGGCTCTGGCGCGCGACCGTACCAGCCTGCTGACATCGCTGCCTGGTGAGCGCGTCCAAGTCGCGGCACTAGGATGGTCCGCGTTCCGAGGCTGCCGTCGAGCGGCCCACATCGACCAGCAACAGGGAGTCCGAACACCGCCATGGCCGAATTCGTCTTCACCATGCACAACGTGCGCAAGACGCTCGGGGAGAAACTGATCCTCGACAACGTGACCATGTCGTTCTACCCCGACGCGAAGATCGGCGTCGTCGG
>JADGPB010000119.1 GCA_017882655.1 Propionibacteriales bacterium | reverse complement strand
TCAGCTCCCCGGCATCTCGATGAAGCCGCGCTCGATGGCGCGCGTCACGGCGTGGGTACGGTCGGTCACTTCGAGCTTCGAGAACGCGCGGAGGAGGTGCGACTTCACGGTCGCCTCCCCGATGTACAGGGCGCGGCCGATCTCGGCGTTGGTCAGCCCTGTCGCGACCAGTCTGAGCACGTCGAGCTCGCGGGGACTCAGCAAGGACGCAGCCGGGGCCTCGACGGGGCCCGTACGCACGTGGCGCACCAGCCGCGCCGCCACGGAGGGCGACAGGGCCGACTCTCCCTCGGCCACCGCTCGTACGCCCGCGAGGATCTCCGTGGCCGGCACCGCCTTCAGCAGGTAGCCTGCCGCGCCGGCTCCGATGGCGGCGAGGATCTGCTCGTCCGACTCGTACGTGGTCAGCACCAGCACGCGGCCCAGCCCTGCCGACACGATCTGGCCCGTGGCGGCGACCCCGTCGAGCACGGGCATGCGGAGGTCCAGCAGTACGACGTCGGGGTGGAGCAGGCGAGCCTGCGCCACCGCTTCGGCGCCGTCAGCCGCCTCGCCAACGACCTCGATGTCGTCGGCGTCGGCGAGGAGCCCCACGATCCCCGCCCGTACGATCGGGTGGTCGTCGGCCACCAGAACGCGGATCATGCGAGCGCCGCCTCAGCATCGCGGCGGGGCACGACCACCCGTACCGTCGTGCCGGCCTCGGCGCCCGGCCCGACCTGTACGGTGCCGCCGACGAGCCGTACGCGTTCTGCCATCCCGGCCAACCCGAACCCCTGTCCGCTGTGCTCGCCGATGCCGATCCCGTCGTCGGACACGGTGACGCCGGCACCGTCGGGGGTGCTGTCAAGAGTGATGCGTACGGCCTGGGCGTGAGCGTGCTTGCGGACGTTCGCCAGCGCCTCCTGTGTGCACCGCAGCAGGACGATCTCGATCTCGCGGTCGATGTCCGGCACGTCTCCGCTCACGGTCACCTTGACGCCCGTCTCGGCGAAGAACCGGTCCGCGATGCTGGTCAGGGTCGCCGACAGGCCACCGGAGACGCCCGTCGGGCTGTACGTGTCGATGAGCGCTCTCGCTTCAGCCAGAGCGTCGGTGGCGAGGTCCTCGATGAGCGCGATCGTCGGGCCGACCTGTTCCGGGGCCCGCACAACCTGGGAAGACGCACGCTGCGCCGTCATGACGAGCCCCGTCAGTGACTGGGCGATGGTGTCGTGGATCTCGCGCGCCATCCGGGCGCGCTCGTCATTGACGCCCGCCTGCCGCTCGAGCACGGCCACCTCTGCCTGCGCGGCGCGGAGCTCGGTGAGCAGCTGGTCACGCTCCACCCCGTACCTCCGGATGCGCGTGATCCAGAGGCCGAAGGCCACGGCGAACGCGAACGTCAAGAGCGTGCTGACGACGACGGAGCCCCAGTCCTTGGTGCCGAGGCCGCTGGCCAGACCCACCCCGATGACGAGCGCGGCGGAGCGGATGACCGCCGTACGTGTCCTTGCCGACACCACCCACAGCAACGGGTACAGCACCGCTTGGGTGATCGCGGCGGCCGGGTCGAAGAGCACGGCGAAGCTGCCGGTCACGATGAGCAGCACCGCGGCGACGTGGGTGACCCAGGCGGCCCCGTCGCCGGCCAGTGCGCGACGCCCGACCACGACGTACACGGCGGCCACCGCGGCGAGGCTCGCGGTCGCTCCCCAGGCGGCGGCCGAGCCCTGGTCGTAGACGAGGATGATCGCCGCGGTCGTCGCGCAGACGCCGATCACGGCGACGTCCCACCACCGCGACACGGCACCGCTCAGGATGGGCACGGCATCATCTTCGCGCACCGCGCGGGGACCGGCCACCGAAGTCGTACGAGCGGTCACGCGTCGCGCCGGATCCAGCGGAACGTGAGACGGGACAGTACGAGACCGACCACGAGCCAGATGCCGAGCGCCCCGGCCACCTCCGCGAGATGCCAGGCGTTTCCGACCTCGAGCTGCTGGAAGCCCTCAGGCAGGAAGGCCGCGCGCATTCCCTGCGCCAGCCACTTCAGCGGGAATGCCGACGCGAGGTTCTGCATCCAGGTGGGCAGGCCGTAGAACTGCAGGTAGACGCCGGAGATGAACTGGAGCACCAGGGTGATCGGCAGCACGACCGCCGAGGCGGACTTGCCGGAACGCGGTACGGAAGACAAAGCGATGCCCAGCAGGCTGCTGGTCGCGAGGCCCAGAACCCAGACCCACCCGAACGCGAACCACTTCTCGGCGGTAGACGGCAGGGCGATGCCGAGCGCGAATCGCGCGACGACGAGCAGCAGCACGGTCTGTACGGTCGCGGTCACCACGACCTGGCCGATCTTGCCCGCGAAGTAGACGAACGGTGACATCGGCGTACCGCCCCACCGCCTCAGCCTGCCGTCGCCCTTCTCGTGGGCGATGTCGATGGCGAGGTTCTGCACACCGGACAGCAGGACGCCGGCGGCGACCATGCCGGGCAGGAAGTACGCGCCGACGCTGAGGCCGAGTCCTACCCCGTCGGGGTTGGGGATCGTCCCCTGTGAGGCGAAGGCCGACGTGAAGATCGCCAGCATGATGATCGGGAAGCCGAACGTGAAGACGAGCGTGTCGCCATGGCGTACGTAGTTGGTGATCTCGAAGCGGATCTGTCGCAGGCATTGACCCGCCACACCGCCCGGGGACGGCAGAGGACGGCGGGCGACGAGTTCCGGCGCGACGGTGAGTGTGGCGGTCATGCTGCATCCTTCGATTCGGCGCCGATTAGGGCGAGGTAGATGTCTTCAAGGCTGGGGCGGATGACCTCCAGGTCGCGCGGCTCGCCGCCGGCCTGGTGGCCGAGGTCTGCCACCAGTGCTGCCGGTGTGTCGGTGACGACTGAGCGGCGCTCACCGGCAGCGTCGCGCCACCGTACGACCGGGCGCCGAGCGTCCGCGCCGCCGATCCTGTCCACGGCGCCGACGTCGACGAGGCGTCCACCGGTGATGATCCCGACACGGTCGGCGAGCTCGGCTGCCTCGTCGAGGTAGTGGGTGGTGAGGATGATCGTCGTCCCGCCGTCCTGCAGGGACCGTACGAGGTCCCAGAACTCGCGCCTCGCCTCCGGGTCGAATCCCGTGGTCGGCTCATCGAGGAAGAGCAGCTCGGGCCGTCCGATGACGCCCAACGCCACATCGAGCCGGCGTCGCTGCCCACCGGAGAGCCGGCTGCTGCGCGTCGTGGCCTTCTCCTGCAGGCCGACGCTCGCGATCACCTCGTCGACGTCACGCGGGTCGGGGTAGAGCCCGCGGACCAGCGTGAGCAGCTCCCGTA
The DNA here is from genome assembly GCA_017882655.1 of Propionibacteriales bacterium. Lineage (GTDB taxonomy): Bacteria > Actinomycetota > Actinomycetes > Propionibacteriales > Propionibacteriaceae > Fen-668. The sequence continues at coordinate 3,634 of JADGPB010000119.1, read as the reverse complement.
CGGTCGCGGTGTCCGCCTCAGCCGTCGACTGGGCGACGATTCCGAGCCGCGCCTTCCACGAGAGGTCACCGTGCGAGGGGTCGACGCCCAAGACACTCACCTCACCGGACGTACGGTGCCGGTACCCCTCGAGGATCTCGATCGTCGTCGACTTGCCGGCCCCGTTCGGTCCGAGCAGCGCGAACGTCTCGCCGCGCTCGATGGTGAGGTCGATCCCGTCGACGGCGTGAAGGGACCCGTAGTGCTTGTGAAGCCCAGTGATCTGTACGGCCACGTCGTGTGTCATGTGACCAGCGTGGCGGCGTCTGGCCGCCGGCGGCAGCCGTGAACCGGTGGGTTCGTACGGCCTCACCCTCCACCGTTCGGTGGATGGGATCGGACTCGGCGGATCCCGGCCCATCGGTCCACGCTCCCCAACCCATCAGCACACGCTCCCCAACCCATCGACCGCTTCCCAAGCCATCGGAGGCGTGTGGAGCGGCACCATGGCTTGGGGAGCAGGCGGTCACGACAGGGCGGCGGGAGGTCGGTCTCTAGTCCGCGAGCATCTTCGAGCCCAGCCACTCGGCGGGGATGCCGAGGCCCTCGACCAGGGCCAGGGCGGCGGGGCGCAACTCGGTACAGAGCCTGTTGAGGGTCTTCGTCAGCGACTTCGAGCGCGTCTGGGTCATGAAGTTGTGGTCGGTGAACCACCCACGGTCCGCTTCCAGGTTCTCGATCACGTACAGGTCGCAGAGCTTGTTGAGCATCCGCTTCGCGGCCTGGTCCCCACACGCCTCGATGCCGGCCACGAACGACCCCAGCACGAGCCGGTCGGTGTGGACGCGCGCCAGCGTCAGCAAGTGGTCCTGCATCTCGTTGATCGCCTCGAACCGCGAGCCAGGCACGGCACGCATCGCCTGCTGGTACCGCCGGGCCAGTGACTCGAGTACGTGCCGCTCGCGCTCGTCGAACATCAGCACCTGCCACCCGCGGTCGAGCATGCTCGCCTCGTTGCTGACCCGCCGCGCCCTCGCCACCAGGGCGTCGACGGTGCCGCGCCCTGCCGTACGTTCCAGCACCATCCGGGCCACCATGTCGGCCGTCTTCGTCACGGTCTCGCGTCGGTCGAGGCCGGTCCACGTCTCGCGGTACCCGGTGAGCAGCCCCCGAGCCACGAGCTGCATCAGCACCGTGTTGTCGCCCTCGAACGTCGCGAAGATGTCCACGTCGCTGCGCAGCAGCGTGAGCTGGTTGTCCCCGATGTAGCCGGCACCCCCGCACGCCTCGCGGCACACCTGCACGATGTCGTTCGCGAACCGCGACTGGGCCGCCTTGAGCCCGGCCGCTCGGCTCTCCAGCGACCGCTGGAAGTCGTCGTCGACCTTCCCCGTACGGCCCATGGCGAGCACCCCGATGAGGTCGTTGTTGGCGAACCCCAACGCGTACGCCTTCGCGATGCCGGGCAGCAGCAGCCGCTGATGCCACAAGTAGTCGAGCAGTACGACCTCGCCGCCGTCGGGGTTCGGGAACTGCCGACGCCTCAGCGCGTACCGGGTCGCGATCGACAGCGCCCGCCGGCCCGCGATCGCCGCCCCGGCCCCGACGCAGACCCGCCCTCGGACCAGCGTGCCCAGCATCGTGAAGAACCGCTTCCCCGACCCGGCGATCGGCGATGCGTACGTCCCGTCGTCGCCCACACCCCCGTACCGGCTGAGCAGGTTGGCGCGAGGTACGCGGACGTGGTCGAACCGGATCGTCCCGTTGTCGACGCCGAGCAGGCCGCCCTTGTGGCCGTTGTCGCCCGTCGTACAACCCGGCAGGTCGACGCCCTTGCCCTTCACCATCTTGCGGAACGGCACGACCACGCAGTGCACGCCCTGGCACTTCCCGTCCACCCATAGCTGCCCGAACACCGCCGCGGACGTGCCGTGGAGGGCGGCATTGCCGATGTACGTCTTCGTCGCGCTCGGCGTCGCCGAGTCCACGATGATCTCGTCGGTCTCCGGGTCGTACGTGAGTGTCGTCTCGATGCTTGCCACGTCGGATCCGTGGCCCATCTCGGTCATCGCGAAGCAGCCGAGGTGCTTGGTGGCGACGATGTCCGGCATCCACCGCGCGATCTGCTCGTCGGTGCCGAGCCCCTCGATCGCGCCGCCCCACAGCCCGTACTGCACGCCCGCCTTGATCACCAGCGACAGGTCGCCGTGCGCCAGCGCCTCGAACCCGTTGACCACCGCCGCCGGATCGGACGGCTGGTCGGGCAGCGTGAAGCCCTTGTTGCCGTACCCCTTCGCCGACAGGTGCTTCAGCGCCTTGAGCGTCCAGGCCCTGGCCTCATCCATCGAGAGGCTGGGGTCGCGCAGGATCTCCACGGCGGTGAGGGTGTCGCGGGCGGTCTGACGGGCGGCGTGGTACGGGCCGTCCAGGGCGACCTTGAGCGCCTCGCCGAGCCGGGGGTCGGCGGCGTCGGTCGTCTCAGGGCGGGTGGCGGTGTCGGTCACAACTACTCCTTGTCGGCGATGACGAGTACTTCCTGATGTAAAGGGCGGTTCCAAGCGGCGATGGTTCTCAGGCGGTGATGAGGTGGGCGGCTGCCGTGCCGTCGGCGGCCTCGGCGACGCTCGTGGTGAACGTCGAGGTGATGAGCTGGATGAGGGCGTCGCGGGCGAGGGTCGCACCGGCGCCGGACTCGAGCCAGTGGCCCGTGGCCGTACGGATGAAGCCGACGATGCCGAACGACAGCGTCTCGACGGCGGCCCCGGACGTGCCGCGTCGGCGCTGCTCGTCGCGGATGGCCTCGGCGAGCTCGATGGCGATGCGGTCGGCGATGCCCGTCGCGGGGTCGCCGGCGCCCGCGGGCAGGCTCGGCGGCCGGTTCATGACGAACAGGTAGATGGCGGGGTCGCGGTCGACCAGCCCGATGTACGCGTCGGCCAGGCCACGTACGAGGTCGGCGACGTGGCCGCTCTCAGCCAGGAATGCGAACCGCGGCCGTACCTCCGCGAGGATGTTGGAGGCGACCCTGTCGGCGACCGCCAGGTACAGCCCGTTGCGGTCGCCGAAGTAGCGGTAGAGGACCGTCTTGCTGGTCCCGGACGCGAGGGCGATCTCGTCGACGGTGACCGCGGCACCGTGCGTACGGATCGCACGCAGGGCGGAGTCGACGAGCGTGGCGCGCCGCTCGACGCGATGCTCCTGCCACCGGGTGTCGCGTCCGTCTCGATGTTCCATGCGGCTGAGGGTACCTCGTACTTTGCGTACCTGCTACTGTCCGTATCGGGTTTTCTTGTCCCACCCGTCCAAGGAGCCGCATGACTGACCACACTGCCGTCGTCGTTGGCGGCAACCGCATCCCGTTCGCACGCGCCCACAGCGCCTACCGTCACGCCAGCAACATCGACATGCTGACCGCCGCACTCGACGGGCTGGCGGCCCGGTTCGGGCTGGCCGGACACCGTGTCGGAGAAGTCGTGGGCGGCGCAGTCCTCAAGCACAGCCGCGACTTCAACCTCACCCGCGAAGCGGTGCTGGGCTCCTCGCTCGACCCGCACAGTCCCGCGTGCGACCTGCAGCAGGCGTGCGCGACCGGGCTCGAAGCCACGATCTACGTGAGCAACAAGATCCGCCTCGGCCAGATCGCGGACGGCATCGC
>JADGPB010000118.1 GCA_017882655.1 Propionibacteriales bacterium | reverse complement strand
CTTGCGGCCTGTCTCCGCGAGAGCCGCTCCCAGGTTGATGGCGGTGGTCGTCTTGCCGACCCCGCCCTTCTGGTTGCACATCGCGATCACGAGCGCGTGCTTGGGTCCCGTGCGCGGCGGCCGAGCCGCCGGTAGGTCGGGCCACGGCCGTCCGGTCGGACCCAACGGGGCGTCGGACCGTGCCTCGTGGTCGTCTCTGGCCAACACAGCTCCTCGTGGTGATTTGTCGCCTTTGCAGCAACCCTAATGCCGACGCCGGTTGTCAGCGGGACATCGGCAGGCGAGCCGCCGGGCGTGTCGTGATCCTCAGGTGACCTCGACCGGTGCGCCCTGGGTCATGGCTCGACGTCCCGGGCTCGTGGGTGCGCCTCTCGGTAGACATCGCGCAGGTGATCGACGGTGACGAGCGTGTAGATCTGCGTCGTGGTGACCGAAGCATGGCCCAGCAGCTCCTGGACGACCCGGACGTCCGCGCCACCGTCGAGGAGGTGCGTCGCGTACGAGTGCCTCAGGCTGTGCGGCGAGACCTCGGCCGTGATCCCGGCCCTGTGGGCGGCGGCGCGGATCCGGTTGAACGCGCTCTGCCGGCTCAGCCTCCCCCCGCGCTCGTTCAGCAGCAGTGCCGGGGTCGCACGTACGGCTCGAGCCGCGAGGGCTGGCCGGCCCCGTACAAGCCAGGCCTCCACCGCAGCTCGCGCGTACGACCCGAGCGGGACCAGTCGCTCCTTGTCGCCCTTGCCGATCAGCCGAAGCCCCACGGTGTGATCGCTGAGCGCACGTTCGAGGTCGTCGACGTCCAGGGCCACGACCTCACTGATGCGCGCGCCTGTGCCGTACAGCAGCTCGGTGAGCGCCACGTCGCAGAGCTGCGACGAGGTCGTCGATGCCTCGCCGTCACTCCCGGCGGCGGCCAGGAGGCGCTGCACCTCGTCGACCGACAAGGCCTTCGGCAGCCGCCGCGTCGACTTCGGCGGAGTCACGTAACGAGCAAGGTCGTCGGGCGTCACGTGCTCGATGGCCCAGAACCGGTGGAGCCCACGGACCGCGGCCAGCATCCGCGCGATGCTCGCGGGCGCCAGAGTCGGCTGGTCGTCCGCCGGGGTTCTCAACGAGGTCGCGTACGACTCCAGCGTGCCGCCGGTGACCGCTTGTGGGCTGTGGATGTCGTGGGTACGCAGCCAGGATGCGTACCGGTCGAGGTCCCGTCCGTACGCAGCCAGGGTGTTGACGCTCAGTCCCCGCTCCACGCGCAGGTGGTCCACGTAGGCGGAGATCTCACGCTCCAAGCTGTCGTTCACCACGCGGTCACTGTGCCATCGGTGGTGAGCCGGTGCAACGAGCCGTTACCGCCGACGCAGACCTAGCGGGCCTCACCGCTGCCGGTGCCGCCCGCATCGACGTACACCCCTGAGTGAGTGGTCGACATCTGCGACTGCGTGTCCCACGAGGTCTTCGCCGTGTCGGAGATCGTCCCCTTGTAGTCAGAGGGCGACACCTTGACGTCGTACACGAGTCGCCACCAACCGCCCTTGGCCAGCTTCGGGGCGATGAACGTGAACGAGTTCGAGCCTCTGGAGGTCACGGTGTACAGCCTCGTCGAGGCGGTCTCCCAGATCGGCCACGTACCGGCGGAGTTCAACTTGGTCGCGTGCTCAAGCGAGAACGTCCCGGGGAGGAAGGCCTGCTGGTAGGTCTGGTCCCCGCCGAGAGTGTCCTCGACCACGACGTTGTTGTAGTCGAGAGTCTGCCCGGTCTGCCCACCCGGCAGGTAGACGTACCAGGTCACCGTGCCGTCATGGACATAGACGTCCTTGTAGTAGTCGATGCCGGTGAAGCTGTTCGACACGGAGCCGGTCGTCGGGTACGTGACAACGGTCTTCGTGGTGCCCGACGAGAACGGAATGGACGCCGTGCTGTTCTCGGGGATGTCGACCTGGGTCAGCGTGAACCAGACAGTGCCCTTGATGTTGAACGGGTGCGTGGTCACGAACGATGTCAGAGTGCAGTCCAGACTCGATGCTCCCAGAGTGCAGTTCTCGACGGTCTCGTTGTCCGTGTTCTTCAGCTCGAGAGTGCCTCCGACGCCCTTGAGCTGGGCAACCGGCCAGCCGAGCGAGAACGTCGTCCCCGAGGCGGTGCGGTCAGGCACCTTCCAGTCGGCCGTGACCCTGATCTGCTGCCACGGATAGATCGGGCCCGAACCAGATGCGGCCGTGACGACGATGTTCGAGAATGCCCCGTTGAGCGACTTCGCCTGCGACGATCCCAAAGTCACGGCCAAGGCCAAGGCGCCGATCAGCACTGCCAGAGCAACCATGAACTGAGCCAGCCGCGTGCGCGACAGATGCATCACGATGAACTCCCCAAATTTCGTCAAGCGACTCTCAAATGAGAAGGTCTCAACCAAGAACCTAGGAGTCCCGACGCATGTTGGCAACGTCCGGCGAGCGATTCCCTGAGACGACCATTGCCGCACGCGCCCGGCCACGCCTCCCGCCATGGCCGCCGAACGCACCGCGAGGTGCCACTCATGACGAGTGGCACCCCTAGGTGCGAGATGACCGCCGGTCAGTTCTTGCGACCGCGTGCGTTGAACCGCGAGGCACCCAGCAGGATCACTCCAGCGGCGACGATCCCGATTGCTCCGAGCAGCCAGGTCAGCGGGATGGTCGTACCGGTGTTGGGCAACGTGATCACGATGCCCTCGGGCTCCGGAGGCAGGACGTCGATGACAGCCTCGGCGTCATTGTCCGTCGCCGAAGCCACTGTGTCCGTGTCGATCGTCGGCACGACGAGCGCGTTCGTCTCCGTCGCATCGCGATCCAAAGGCGTGACATAGGCCACGTTCTTGAACTGACCCGTCAGATCCGCAGGGATCTGGACGACCACCGTGATCGGGTTGCCGTCGGCACCCGCAGCCAACTTGGTGGAGCTGATGCAGACCAGGTTGGTGTAGCAGGTGTAGCCGTCGCCGCTCAGGCCGACCAGCATGCTGCCCGCAGGCAGAACCTCGGTCACGGACCAGCCGGCCAACGCGTCCACCGGGCCGTCGTTGTGCGGCACCAGCTTGTACGTCACGTTGGCGCCGCCGTAGTACGGACCGGCCGAGGTGACCGACTTGGTGAGCGTCAAGTTGAGCTTGACGAACCCGGCATCGATCGTCGGCAGGTCAGCCGTCTTGGGCGCGGTCGCGTTCGCTCCAGTCGTCGGGGCCATGAAAATGACCTTGCCGCTGGCGGGAGCGTCGGAGTCGATCGCATCGTCCGTCCCGGCGTTCGGCGTCGTGAGCTCGGCACCGGACGGAGGAGTGAAGACGATCGTGTAGTTCTGGCCGGGCGTCAGGCCGGGGAACGCGTAGTAGCCGTTCGCGTCGGTCTTCGTCGTGGCGACGACGCTGCCCTCGGCGTCCTGCAGGGTGACCGTGACGTCGGGGATCCCCGGCTCGCCCTCGGACTGCAGACCGTCGCGGTTGGTGTCCCACCAGACGTAATCACCCACGGAGACCGGGGACGCCACGTCGATGTTCGCCTGCGCATCGTTGTCGGTCGTGCTGGTCGAGGTGTCAGTGGTCAACGCCGGGACCTGCAGCGGGTTCGTCTCGGGGACGTCGCCCTGGGCGGGCGATACGTACGCGACGTTCTTGAGGTTTCCGTAGTCGATCGTCACCTTGGTCACGACCGTGATCACGGCACCGTCGGCGCGGGTCCCGAGCCCGGCACCCGCCACGCAGACGGGCTTGGTGGGATCGGTCGTGGCGTCGCAGGTGTAGCCGTCGCCCGAGATCGACACCAGCGTCATGCCCGCCGGCAGGACGTCGGTGACGCTCCAGCCCGCAAGGGCGGCCACCGGGCCGTCGTTGTGCGGGGTGAGGGTGTAGGTCAGCTCAGCATCCCTGCGTACCGGACCCTGGGTCTGGATGGCCTTGGCCAGCGTCAGATTGATCTGCGTGACGAGACCCAGATCGATGCCCGGGTTGTCTGCCTTGGTCGGCTGCACGCTGTTCTGGCCGTTGGCCGTCGTCGTGAAGGGGACCAGGCCGTCGGCCGCGGCATCGGAGTCCGTGGCGTCGGCTGTCGGGCTGTTGCTCGAGTCGCCACCGGCGTCCTTGGTGGTCACGGTCGAGCCGCCCGGTACGACGAACTGGACCCTGTAGGCCGTGCTCGGCTCGAGGTTGCCGAAGCCGTAGTAGCCCCCTCCATCGGTGGTTGTCGTGGCGATGACGTTGCCGTTCCGGAGCAGCTTCACGGTGACGCCTGCGATGCCCGGCTCTCCACTGTTCTGCAGACCGTCACGGTTGACGTCGAGCCAGACGTAGTCGCCCACGGAGACCAGGATCTTGGTGAAGCCGAAGTCGAGCGTCAGATCCTTGTCGCCGTTGTTCACGACGTCGGTCGACTCGGCCGAGCCGGTCGACGAGTCCATCGCACGGTCCGAACCCACGTTCTGTGTGGTGGCCGCGTAACCGGCCGGCGGCGTGACCGTCACCGTGTAGTGCTGGCCCGCGGGCAGCGACGGCAGGTTGTCGAACAGGTACTTGCCGGTCGAGTCAGTCGTGATCGCCACCACCGGGTTGCCGGAGATGTCGGTCACCGGGTGGCCGGTCGGGCCTGACAGGGTCAGCGTTGCACCCGCGAGCCCCGGCTCCCCAGCATCCTGGAGACCGTTCTTGTTGCTGTCGATCCAGACGTAGTCACCGACGGAGACGACGGGCTTGACGAAGCCGAAGTCGAGCGTCAGGTCCTTGTCACCGTTGTTGACGACATCACCCGAGGTCGCCGTGCCCGTTGACGAGTCCACCGCACGGTTCGAACCCATGTTCGGGGTCGTCGCGAGGTAGTCGGCGGGCGGCGTGACCGTCACCGTGTAGTGCTGCCCGGCGGGAAGGGTCGGCAGGTTCGAGAACAGGTACTTGCCGGACGCATCCGTCTGCGTGGGCGCCACCGGGTTGCCCGACAGATCCGCGACGGTGCCGCCAGTCGGACCGGTCAGGGTCAGCGTGACGTTCGCGATCCCGGGCTCGCCGGAGTCCTGGACGCCGTTGCGGTTCGTGTCGACCCAGACGAAGTCACCGACGGAGACTGCGCCCTTGACGAAGCCGAAGTCGAGCGTGAGGTCCTTCGCACCGTCGTTCACGAGGTCCGTCGAGACCGCCGAACCGGTGGACGAGTCCACCGCACGGTCCGAACCCGCGTTCGGCGTGGTGGCGACGTAGCCCGCAGGCGGCGTCACCTTCACCGTGTAGTGCTGCCCGGCCGGCAGCACGGCAAGGTTCGAGAACAGGTACTTGCCGGACGAGTCCGTCGTCGTCGGCGCGACCGGGTTCCCGGCCAGATCCGTCACGGCACCGCCGCCAGGACCCGTCAGCGTGAGCGTCACGCCGGGGATGGCCGGTTCGCCGGAGTCCTGGAGACCGTTGCGGTTCGTGTCGAACCAGACGTAGTCACCGACAGACACGGAGCCCTTGACGAACCCGAAGTCGAGCGTCAGGTCCTGTGCCTTGTCGTTCACCAGATCGGTGGAGGTCGCCGAGCCGGTCGAGGAGTCGACCGCCGGATCCGTACCGATGTTCGCCAGCGTCGGCACGTACCCAGCCGGCGGCGTCACGGTCACGGTGTAGTGCTTGCCCGCAGGCAGCGGAGGAAGGTTCAGGAACATGTAGACGCCGGTCGCGCTGGTCGTGAACGGTGCCACGGCCTTGCCGAGGACGTCGGTCACGGGCTTGCCGTCCGGTCCGGTGAGCGTCAGTACGGCGCCGCCGATCCCTGTGCCAGGTCCGTCGTTCTGGAGGCCGTCGTGGTTCTTGTCCAACCAGACCGTGTCGCCCACGGATACCGCGCGGTTCTCACCGCTGCCCGTACCGCCGGCTTCGAGATATACCTCGGTGTGGGTGGTCGAGATCTGCTGGTGCGTGTCCCACGAGGTCTTCGCCGTGTTGGAGATCTGCCCTGTGTAGCCGGAGGTCACCTTGACGTCGTACACGATGCGCCACCAACCACCCTTGGCCAGCACCTTGGCGTTGAACGCGAACGCGTTGGAGCCGCTGGGGGTCACGGTGTAGAGCGACTTCGCCGCCGTCTGCCAGATGGGCCAGGTGCCCACGGAGTTCAGCTTGGTCGCGTGCTCCAGTGAGAACGTCGAAGGGAGGAAGGTCTGGTTGCCGCCGAGGGTGTCCTCGACGACGACGTTCTTGTAGTCCTCGGTCTGTCCGGTCTTGCCGCCCGGCAGGTAGATGTACCACGTGACCGTGCCGTCATGGACCCAGACGTCCTTGTAGTAGTCGATGCCGGTGAAGCTGTTCGGCACGGACCCGGTCGTGGGGTACTTCACGGAGACCTTGGTGGTGCCCGACGTGAAGGGGATGGTCACGGTGGTGTTCTCGGGGATGTTGACCTGGGTCAGCGTGAACCAGACGCTGCCCTTGATGATGTACGGATGGCTGGTCACGAACGACGTGAGCGTGCAGTCGAGGCTCGCGGCACCCAGGGTGCAGTTCGCGACGGTGTCCCCCGTCGTGTTCTTCAGCGCGAGGCTGCCGCCGATGCCCTTGAGCTGCGCAGCCGGCCACGCGAGTGAGAACGTCGTCCCCGCAGCGGTCTTGTCAGGCACGGACCAGTCGGCCGTGACCCTGATCTGCTCCCACGGATAGATCGGCCCCGAACCCGATGCCGCCGTGACGGTGATGTTCGAGAATGCCCCGTTGAGCGACGCAGCCTGCGCCGATCCCGAGGTCAAGGTCAAAGCGCCGATCAGCACTGCCAGCGCAGCGATGAATTGAGCCAGGCGCGCGCGAGACAGACGTATCACGATGAACTCCCCAAAGTTCCCCAAGCGACTCACTCAGATGAGAAAGTCTTAACCAAACCCTAGGAGTCCCAAAGCATGTTCGCAACTTCTGGCGAGCGATTCGCTGGGACCGCTCTTGCGCACTCCCCGGGCTAGTGCCTCCGACATGGCGTTCTTCGACCTCCC
>JADGPB010000117.1 GCA_017882655.1 Propionibacteriales bacterium | reverse complement strand
CACGTCGGCGCGTTCGGCGATCTCCAGCGTCCCCACCGCGTCGAAGCCGCGCTCGGTGAAGAGAGCGGCCGCAGCCTCGAAGATCCGCAGCTGCTTGTCGTGCATGCTTCGCTCGCGGCGGCCTCGGGTGGGGCTGCGTTTCGCGTCCGGGTGCTCGGGCCGACCGGCCATGACGTCTCCAATGAGTGGACTCATTAATGAGTACTCTCATTCATGCGCGGGTGCAACCCTGCGCCGGACCCCGGCGCCCCCGGGCCCAGTCCACCGAAGTCGGCGCGAGACGCTCCCCGGCCTACCCCGTCCCCGCATGCGGCCCAAGATCCGCCAGTCAATGCACTATCACATCGTCCGACGCCGCGGAACCGGTACCCCCCTGCTTTGTCCGGTCAAAGCTAGTCGTAACGTGGCCCTGTCCGGGTGGAGGTCGTTCTTCGCCCATACGTAGAGGAGAGGTCAATGAGGCCCACGACACGTCGGGTCATGGCGATCATGGGGACGCTAGCCGTCCTGCTGCTCGCCGGCTGCGGCACCGCGCCTTCATCCGGGGAGAACCAGGGCGGCGAGGCCAACCTCAAGCTCCCAGACCTCGGCTCGGCAACCTTCGGTGGCGTGAACGGCCGAGTGCTCCTGATGATCGGCCTGGCCATCTGCATCGGCGGCCTGGTCTTCGGCATGCTGAGCTTCGTGAGCCTGCGCAAGCTGCCGGTTCACTCGTCCATGCGTGACATCAGCGAGCTCATCTACGAGACCTGCAAGGCGTACCTCGTCCAGCAGGGCAAGTTCCTCCTGACCCTGTGGCTGTTCATCGGCGCGGTCATCTTCGTCTACTTCGAGTTCCTGGCCGGCGTGGGCCTCGGCCGGACCGTCATCATCCTGCTGTTCAGCATCCTCGGCATGGGCGGGTCGTACGGCGTCGCCTGGTACGGGATCCGGGTGAACACGTTCGCCAACTCGCGCACGGCCTTCGCGTCGCTCAAGGGCAAGCCGTTCGAGGTCTACTCCATCCCGCTGCGCTCCGGCATGAGCGTCGGCATGATGCTGATCTCGGTCGAGCTGTTCATGATGCTGTTCATCCTGCTGTTCCTGCCGGGCGACATCGCCGGCTCCTGCTTCATCGGCTTCGCGGTCGGCGAGTCGCTGGGCGCCTCGGCGCTCCGCATCGCGGGCGGCATCTTCACCAAGATCGCCGACATCGGCTCCGACCTCATGAAGATCGTCTTCAAGATCAAGGAAGACGACGCCCGCAACCCTGGCGTCATCGCCGACTGCACCGGTGACAACGCCGGCGACTCGGTCGGCCCCTCGGCTGACGGCTTCGAGACCTACGGCGTCACAGGCGTCGCGCTCATCACGTTCATCCTGCTCGCGGTCAACCAGCCGGCGCTGCAGGTCCAGCTCCTCGTGTGGATCTTCGTGATCCGTGCGGTGATGGTCATCGCGTCGTTCCTGTCGTACCAGCTCAACAACGTGATCGCCAAGGCCAAATGGGCCGATGCCGACGAGATGGACTTCGAGCGTCCGCTCTCCAACCTCGTGTGGCTCACCTCCGGCGTCTCGATCGCGCTCACGTTCCTTACGAGCTTCCTGCTCATCAACAACCTCGGTGACGGCACGCTGTGGTGGAAGCTGTCGGCGATCATCTCCTGCGGCACACTCGCCGGTGCGCTCATCCCTGAGCTGGTGAAGGTCTTCACCTCGACGTCCAGCAAGCACGTCCAGGAGGTCGTGAAGTCAGCGGCTCAGGGCGGCGCCTCGCTGGACATCCTGTCCGGCCTGGTCGCCGGCAACTTCTCCGGCTACTACCTGGGCATCGCGATCGTCGCTCTCATGAGCGGCGCCTTCCTGATCTCCAACACCCTGGGCCTTATCGGGATCATGCTCGCCCCGGCGGTCTTCGCCTTCGGCCTCGTGGCCTTCGGCTTCCTCGGGATGGGCCCGGTGACCATCGCGGTCGACTCGTACGGCCCGGTCACCGACAATGCGCAGTCCGTGTACGAGCTCAGCCTGATCGAGTCGGTCCCCAACATCACCGAGGAGATCGAGAAGGACTTCGGCTTCACGCCGAAGTGGGACCTCGCCAAGGACATGCTCGAGGAGAACGACGGCGCCGGCAACACGTTCAAGGCAACGGCCAAGCCGGTGCTCATCGGTACGGCCGTCGTCGGTGCCACCACCATGATCTTCTCGATCATCGTGGGCCTCACCAATGGCCTCACGACGGACCTCGACAAGCTGTCCCTGCTCCACGCCCCGTTCCTGCTCGGCCTGATCATCGGTGGCGCGATGATCTACTGGTTCACAGGCGCGTCGATCCAGGCCGTCACGACCGGGTCGTTCCGAGCGGTCGAGTTCATCAAGGAGAACATCAGCCTCGATCCGTCCGTGACGAAGGCCTCTGTCGAGGACTCCCGTCGGGTGGTCGAGATCTGCACTCAGTACGCCCAGAAGGGCATGCTGAACATCTTCCTTGCGATCTTCTTCGCCACGTTGTCGTTCGCATTCGTGGAGCCGTTCTTCTTCATCGGCTACCTGATCTCGATCGCGATCTTCGGCCTGTACCAGGCGATCTTCATGGCCAACGCGGGTGGCGCCTGGGACAACGCGAAGAAGATCGTCGAGGTCGACCTCAAGGCCAAGGGCACCGAGCTCCACGAGGCGTCGATCGTCGGCGACACCGTGGGCGACCCGTACAAGGACACCTCGTCGGTGGCCCTGAACCCGGTCATCAAGTTCACCACGCTGTTCGGGCTGCTTGCGGTCGAGCTGGCCGTGAGCCTGACCAAGACCAACGCCATGCTCGTACATGTCTTGGCCGTGGTGTTCTTCCTCGTGTCCGCCTACTTCGTGTGGCGGTCCTTCTACGGGATGCGGATCCCGGGGAACCTCGAGGACGCCACGAGGGCTCTTTCGGGCCAGAACGACGACGAGCTCGCGCTCCCGTCGCCTGAGACCATCCTGTCCCCTGCCACGTCAGCGGAGAAGGTCTCCGTCGGGGAGATCTGAGCCTCGCCGCATCGCACGAAACACCTGGAACGGGCCGTCTTCGTGACCGGCCCGTTCCACGTGTCCGGCGTGTGAACAAGATTTGCCTGTCCGTCGCTTATCCTGGTAACAAGAAACTCACTCTGCCCTCGGGAGTACGCATGCCAGTCTCACGTCGCGCTGTGGTCGGCTTCGCCGGCGCCGGGTCTGCGCTTGCTCTGGCCGGGTGCGCCAAAGCCACAACGTCTGCACTGACGAGCGACGCGCCGTCGGCATCAGCTCAGCCCTCCGCCACGTCGGCCACACCGACCACGGCTGCACCGGTCCAGCTGACGACGAGCGTCACCGACGGCGCCACCGTCCCTGTGGACACGCTCCTCACCGTCACCGCGGCGCACGGCTCGATCACGACTGTCGCCATGACGTTCACCGACCCGAAGGCGGGTCAGCAGATCGTTCAGGGCTCCTTGTCTCCCGACTCGGCGACATGGACGGCGGGCAGCCTGCTCGAGCCAGGGTTGAAGTACCAGGTGGTCGTCACCGGCCAGAATCTCGAGGGCGTCGAGACCAGCACCACCACGGCGTTCACGGCCCAGAGCCTGTCTCTCAAGCAGCAGATCCTCCCGACGATCGTCTCCGGCGGCACCGTGGGCGTGGCCATGCCCGTCGTCGTGAGGTTCGATGTCCCGGTGACCGACAAGGCGGCATTCCAGAAGCACATGACGGTGACCTCGACCCCCGCCCAGGAAGGCACCTGGGGCTGGCTCTCGAGCACCGAGGTCCACTGGCGCCCGAAGGAGCTGTGGGCGGCAGGCACCCAGGTCACGATCGTCGTCGACGTCAACTCGGTCCCGGCCGGCAACGGGACGTACGGCCAGAAGTCCGTGACCGGAACCATGACCGTCGGTCGCTCGGTCATCCTCAACGCCGACCTCGCCTCCCACTACATGAAGGTGGTCATCGACGGTGCCGTCGCCAAGACGATCCCGATCACCGGTGGCAAGGCCGGCTTCCCGAGCCGCAGCGGCAAGAAAGTGCTGAAAGAGAAGTTCGCGGCACTCCGGATGAACTCCGAGACCGTGGGCATCCCCAAGACCAGCCCTGACTACTACGACCTGTCCAACGTCCAGTACGCGATGCGCGAGACCGATTCCGGCGAGTTCGTCCACGCCGCACCGTGGTCCGTGGGCAGCCAGGGCAAGGCGAACGTCAGCCACGGCTGCATCGGCGTCAGCACCGCGAACGGCGCGTGGCTGTTCTCCAACTGCAAGGTGGGCGACCTCATCAACGTCACCGGCACGGCCCGAGGCCTCGAGAAGGGCAACGGCTGGACCGACTGGAACGTGTCCTACGACGAGTTCCGCAAGGACTCGGCGCTCTAGCTGCCGGCACGAAGGCCGGCACCCTCGGCCCTAGACTCATCGCCGTGACCATCTCGACCACCACGACTTCGCCCCCGTCCGTCACCACCCGGCTTTTCGGCACCGTCGGAGCCTTGCGCGCCTGGGCGGTGGCCTCACTGGTGGTGAACATGGTCATCATCGTGACCGGCGCTGTGGTTCGCCTGACCAGCTCCGGGCTGGGCTGCCCGACGTGGCCGCAGTGCAGTGACACCTCGTACGTCCCCCGGGCGGAGCTCGGCGTCCACGGCGTCATCGAGTTCACCAACCGAATGCTCACCTTCGTCCTCGTCGCGCTGGCGGTCGGCATGGCCGTCTCGGCGTTCCGGGTCAAGGCGACGGCCGCCGGCGCGCCGATGCGACCGATCCGTACGCTGGCGATCGTCGTCGGCCTGGGGGTCGCCCTCCAAGGCATCCTCGGCGGCATCACGGTGCTCACCAGGCTCAACCCGTGGCTGGTCGCCCTCCACCTGCTGCTCTCCGTGGCAATCATCGGCCTGTGCGTCGTGATGGTGCACCGTACGTACGACACCGCACCGCTGGCGGTCTCCCCGCTCGTCAGGCTCCTCGTCCTCGCGATCGTCGCCGCCACGGTCCTCGTCATCATGCTGGGCACCGTGGTGACCGGAGCCGGCCCTCATGCCGGTGACGACAGCACGATCCAGCGCAACGGGATCAGCCCCGAGCTCGCCGCGCACATCCATGCGTGGGCGGTTTGGCTGCTTGTGATCCTTACCGTCGTGACGCTCGTCATCACGAAGTCCCGCCTTGTCGCAGCGTTGTTGGCCGTACAGCTCCTGCAGGGCGTCATCGGCTACGTCCAGTACTTCACCGGCCTGCCGATCGTCGGCGTCGCGCTCCACATGGCGGGCCTCGCGGGCCTCGCCGCTGCGACGGTTCACGTCTTCTGGCGGATGCGGGATGTGGCCCCGCCCGCGAACCCGGGCTAAAGTGCTCCTCGCCCACCCGCCGAAACAACTCAGGGAGTGACGAGTGACTCCACCCGCGGGCACCGCCACGGTGCCGCAGGCCATCGGCCCGGCGGTGACGGCGCGTGACGTGATCGCTGCGTACGTCGGGCTCACCAAGCCGCGGATCGTCGAGCTGCTGCTGGTCACGACGCTGCCGGCGATGTTCCTCGCCGCGCACGGAGTTCCGTCATGGCGGGTGATGGTCGCCACCCTCGTCGGCGGCTACCTCGCCGCGGGAAGTGCGAACACCTACAACAACGTCATCGACGCCGACATCGACAAGCTCATGCGGCGCACGCGTACCCGCGCACTCCCCCGCCACCGCGTGAGCCGGCAGGCTGCGGCGGTGTACGGGACAGTGCTGGGGGTCGGCTCCGTACTCGTGCTCGGTCTGGCGGTGAACTGGCTCTCCGCCTGGCTCGCACTGCTCGCCAACGCCTTGTACGTGTTCGTCTACACGCTGTGGCTCAAACGCAGGACATCCCAGAACATCATCTGGGGCGGTATCGCCGGCTGCTTCCCGCCGCTCATCGGCTGGACGGCAGTCACCGGGACCGTCGCATGGCCCCCGGTGGTCCTTTTCATGATCGTCTTCTTCTGGACCCCGCCGCACACCTGGGCCCTCGCCTGGCGCTATCGCCAGGACTACGAGGCTGGCGGGGTGCCGATGCTGCCGGTCGTGGCCACCCGGACGTCCGTCGCCACGCGGATCCTCATCTACACCGTCCTCACCGTCGCGACCAGCCTCGTGCTGTGGCCGGTAGCGCACACCGGCTGGCTGTACCCTCTGGTCGCCGGGGTCTGCGGAGTCTGGTTCATCGTGGAGGCGGTGATGCTGCTCAACCGAGCACGCGCCGGAGCGGATGACACGAGCGCCAGGCCGATGCGGCTGTTCCACTGGTCGAACGCGTACCTTGCTCTGGTGTTCGCCGCGGCCGCTCTGGATCCTTGGCTTGTGGGCCGGTGAGACTCGGGGTACCGCCTCCGCCAGCCTCGAACGAGGAATAGGCTTTCTTGACAAGCCGTTCTTCCTAGTCGGGGCACATTCAGTACGTTTGGACTTGGGATTGCAATGAGAGGACCACGGTGAGTGACGAGAGGTTCAGCGGAAATCCGCTGCGCGATCCGCAGGATCGTCGACTCCCCCGCATCGCCGGTCCCTGCGTGCTCGTGATGTTCGGCGTCACGGGTGATCTCGCGCGGAAGAAGCTCATGCCGGCGGTGTACGACCTCGCGAACCGCGGGCTGTTGCCGCCCGGATTCGGACTGGTGGGGTTCGCCCGCCGCGAGTGGGCCGACGAGGACTTCGCATCCCGCGTCCACGAGGCCGTACGGCAGTACGCGCGGACGCCGTTCCGCGAGGAGGTCTGGCGTCAGCTGTGCGAGGGGATCCGGTTCGTCCAGGGCAATCTCGATGAGGAGTCCTCGTACCAGGAGCTCGCCGCCACCATCGCGGATCTCGATCAGCTCCGCGGCACGAACGGCAACCACGCCTTCTACCTGTCCATCCCTCCGGGCTTGTTCGAGACCGTCGTCCAGAACCTGAACCGGTCGGGACTGTCCGCGACCGACCGCGGCGGCTGGCGACGGGTCGTCATCGAGAAGCCCTTCGGCCACGACCTGGCCAGCGCCAAGGAGCTCAACCAGGTCGTCTC
>JADGPB010000116.1 GCA_017882655.1 Propionibacteriales bacterium | reverse complement strand
CCAGTCGGAGGGCGCTGCGGCCGCAGAAGGCCTGATGGCTCTTCCCGAGGTCATCGAGATGCACGCCACGACGGGCGACGCGGACATGCTGGCCAAAGTTGTCGCCCGCGACACGGCCCACCTGCACGAGGTGACGACGGCGATGCTCCAGGTGCCCGGGGTCCAGCGCAGCAGTACGGCGATCTCGCTGGCAGAACACCTGCCCACACGACTCCGGCCACTTCTCGTGCGGGCCGCCGAGGGGGGCTAGCCCCCGGACGGATCTGGTGGCGCACCGGCTGCCCTTGCGGGCCCCCGGTTCCTACCGTGAACCCATGACCATGACAATGCTTTCTGGAGGGCCCATGAACGACTCGCGGAACCGCGACGACGAGACGCCGTCCTGGTTCTCGTCCTACCTCACCCTCTGGCGTTCGGTGCCAGGCAGTCTCGCGTACCTCATCGGCGGCTTCGTGCTGTCGATGGTGGCGATCAGCGTGCTCAGTTCGATCTTCTTCAGCGGCGTCGGGATGGTGATCCTCGTCATCGGGATCCCGATCATCGTGGGGTCGCTGTACGCGGCCCGCGGGTTCGGCATGGCCGACCGGGCGCTGCTGCCGTTGACCGGGCTCCCCGCGATCGCCGAGCCCCAGTGGCCCACGGTCCCCGCCGATGCCCACTGGTCGACGAAGCTGCTCGCGCCCATGAAATCGGGCCACTACTGGTCGTACCTGCTCCACACGATGATCGTTGCCCCGATCCTCGCGACCATCACGTTCTCGGTCGCGATCACCTGGGCCGCGACCGCCCTCGGCGGCCTGACGTTCTGGCTGTGGGCGTGGACACTGCAGCAGAAGGCGGACACCGTCGGCGAGTGGATCGCGCGCGGGCTAGGCGTGACGGGCGGAGCAAGGATCCTCGAGGCCGTCATCTACCTCATCCTCGGCGTCGTCTCGGGTGTGACGTTGCCCTGGGTGCTTCGCGGGCTTTCACGGTTCCACCACGGGTTGGCATCGGCGTTGCTCGGCCGCTGGCCGTCGGACGATCTCGCGGCCGAGGTACGGCAGGAGTCGGCCGCTAGGGTGGCGGCGCTCCAGGCCGAGGACAGTGCCATGCGCCGGCTCGAGCGCGACCTGCATGACGGGCCGCAGCAGCGCCTAGTACGGCTGCAGATGGATCTGGCCACGGTCGAACGCCGGGTCGCCGCTGGCAACCACGAGGAGGCGGTCGCGATCACCAAGGAGGCGCAGGTGCAGGCGAAGGCCGCCCTCGAGGAGCTGCGCGCACTGTCGCGCGGCGTCGCCCCGCCACTGTTGCAGGACCGCGGGCTCACGGCGGCGCTCACCCAGCTGGGCCAGGACAGCCCACTGACTGTGACGACCACCCTCGACCCCGCGATCGACGAGGTCGTACCGGCGGACACGGCTCGCGCGCTGTACTTCGTGGTCGCCGAGCTGCTCACCAACGCCGCGAAGCACTCCGGCGGACGGTCGGTGGAGCTCACAGGAAACCTCCGGTACGACGAGCCGCAGCGGCTGCGCATGACCGTGACCGACGACGGGCACGGTGGCGCGACCCCCGTCGGCGGCCACGGCCTCGCCGGACTGCGCGAGCGGCTGGCAGGGCTCCGCGGTCAGCTCACGGTCGAGAGCCCCGAGGGTGGCCCGACGCGTATCGAGGTGACCGTCCCGCTCCGTACGGCCCCGATAGCCTGAGGTCGTGACCGAGCCCGTACGTGTCGTCCTCGTCGAGGACTCGCTCCTTCTCCGCGAGGGGCTGGTGCGGCTGTTCGACGAGGCTGGGTACGTGACGGCAGGGGCCTTCGGCGACGCCGGGGACATCGTGGCGAGGGTTCGTGAGGCGGGCGCCGACGTCGTGGTGATGGACGTCCGGCTGCCACCCACGTTTCGTGATGAGGGCATCCGGGCCGCGCTGGAGATCCGGCGCGAGCTGCCCGGGGTCGGCGTGCTGGTGCTCAGCCAGTACGTCGAGACCGTGTACGCGCACGAGCTGCTCGCCGATGCCCGCGGCGGTGTCGGCTACCTGCTCAAGGACCGGGTCGCGTCGCTGGACGAGGTGACGGACGCGGTACGGAGGGTGCGTGACGGCGGTACGGTGCTCGACCCGCTGGTCGTACGCCGCCTCGTCACGGGCGATCGGTTCGCACAGCTCACGCCGCGGGAGCGCGAGGTGCTCGAGCTCATCGCCGAGGGCCGCAGCAACGCCAACATCGCCGCGCGCCTGGTCATCGGGGTCGGCGCGGTCGAGAAGAACGTCAGCGCGATCTTCGCCAAGCTCGGCCTCGCCGAGTCGGCGTCAGACCACCGGCGCGTGCTGGCCGTACTGGCCTACCTGCAGCAGTCCTAGGTCGGAGAGACTCCCCGCGCCCAGGAGAGATCTCCCCGCATCTCGGAGAGACTCCCCCAGATCTCGGGGAGATCTCCCCGCGTCGGCGAGAGATCTCCCCGTACCTCCCCTAGTCGAAGGAGAGGTCCGTCGGCGCGAGCTCGAGGGGCTCGTCGAAGTCGCAGGCGATGACCGTGCAGTACGGGTCCATGTCGGCAGCGTGCGTCGTGTGGTCGACGAACACGTACTCCCACCCGGCCGCCTTGTGCAGCCCGCCGACGCGCTGGTGGTTGAGCGCGGTGCCGGTGCCGACCACGCGGGCGCGGGCCACCGGCGTCGTGAGTCCCTTGACCACGACGAACTCCTGGGGGAGCCCGAACAGGTAGAGGTACAGCGTCTTCCGATCCAGTGACAATGCCGTCGGACCGTCGAAGTAGCCGAATCCCAGCCCCCGCTCGGTGGAGTACACAGCCTCGTCGTTGCGCCGGATCCACGCGCCGAGCTCACGCAGCCGCGACGCCGACTCCTCGGGGATCGTCCCGTCCTGGGTCGGGCCCACGTCCAGCAGCAGGTTGCCGCCGCCGGCGAAGACCTCGACGAAGAGCTGTACGAGCTGGCGGGCGCTCTTGAAGTCGTGGTCATGCTCCTTGTAGCCCCACGAGTCGTTCACCGTGACGCACAGCTCCCACGGTCCCGTCGGCGGCGTGGCGAGCAGCGCTTGCTCCTGGGTGACGAAGTCGCCGAACCCACCCATCCGGCCGTTGAGGACGGCGTGCGGCGCCTTCTCGGCGAGGAACTGCGCGACCTCAGCCATGTGCCACTGCTCGGGCGTGCGCTCCCAGGCGCCGTCGAACCACAGGAGGTCCGGGTCGTACGCACAAAGCTCTCCGAGCTGGGCACGGTGGAACTCCCGGAACCTGTCCCAGGCGGCGTAGTCCTCCTGGCCCTCGGGCGGGTACGAGTACCGGTTCTCGCGGTCCTCGAGCATCCCCGGGTGGACGGCGTCGGCCGGCAGACGCACGGTCGCGTACTCCGGGTGGTGCCAGTCGAGGTGCGAGAAGTACAGACCGAGCTTGATGCCGGCCCGCCGCATCGCCTCCACGTACGGGGTCACGAGATCGCGTCCGGCCGGCGTCGCGGTCACGGTGGAGAAGCGAGACCCGTCCGGGTATGCGACCTGCGTGTCCCACAGCGCCACGCCGTCGTGATGCTTCGTGGTGAGCACGGCGTAGCGGGCACCGGCCTCGGCGAACAGGGCCGCCCAGGCATCAGGGTCGTACGCACTCGCCGTGAAGCCTGCGGCCTGTCTGTAGTAGTCGTCCCACGAGCATTCGCCGAGGTAGAAGGCCCAGCTCTCGGACGTGCTGTTCACCGCGTAGATGCCCCAGTGAAGGAAGATGCCCAGCTTCGCCCGCCCGTACCACTCCTGCATCGCCATGTACGTCATCCAACCAGGCGCTTGGTAGCCGTGTGATCTGCATTCACTGGCACATGCGTGCACACCGTGCGCTATACGCGACCGCGAACGCGTCAGCGCCACTCAATGCAGGCGATGTGACCGAATGGCTCGCTCAGCCGCGACGGAACGTGGCGGTCATGGGGCACTCGTACGGGTCGCGGGCGGCCAGGCCGACGCGGTTGAGGTAGGCGATGACGATCGCGTACGAACGCCACAGGCTCGTCTCCGTGTACGGGACGTCGAGCTCGGCGCACTTCGCCCGGACGATCTTCCGGGCCCGCGCCAGGTGCGGCCGGGCCATGTTCGGGAACAGGTGGTGCTCCACCTGGTAGTTGAGCCCGCCGAACATCAAGGTCGCCCACCAGCCGCCAGAGATGTTGCGCGAGGTCCGTACCTGCTTGGTGAAGAAGTCGAGGCGCTCGTCGCGGCCGATGATCGGCATGCCTTTGTGGTTGGGCGCGAAGGAGGCACCCATGTACACGCCGAAGACAACCAGCTCCACGGCCAGGAAGGCCACCGCCATCCCGAAGGGGAGCAGCCAGAACAGCAGGCCGAGGAAGATGATGAACCGGCCCACGATCAGGCCCAGTTCGATCCAGCGACCACGTACGGGTCCGCGCTGCATGAGGTGCTTCAGACCCTGGTAGTGGAGGTTGATGCCCTCGAGGCTGAGCAGCGGGAAGAACAACCAGCCTTGTCGCTGTGTGATCCAGCGGCGGAGGCCCGTCGCGGTCGCCGCGTCTTCCTCAATGAACGAGACCGTGTCGGCTGCGATGTCGGGGTCCTTGCCCACCTTGTTCGGGTTGCCGTGGTGACGGGAGTGTTTGGAGTCCCACCAGGAGTAGCTGATCCCGACGACGCCGGCCGCGAGGAGCCGGGCGAGGCGATCGTTCCTTGGCCCGCTCGTGAAGATCGTGCGGTGAGCGGCCTCGTGGGTGATGAACGCGATCTGGGTCATCACGATGCCCAACGCGGCGGCGATGAGGAGCTGCCACCAGGTGTGACCGAGGAGGACGAAACCGGTGCCCGCGCCGAGAAGGGCGATGGCGAGCGCGGCGCCGACAACCAGGTAGAACCACGGCGCTCGCTTCAGCAGACCCTGGTCTCGTGCCTGCGCAGACACCTCAAGGAACGCCTTCGCCAGGTTAGGGAACGAGGACTGGGGATTCGGGCGCCGATCTGACAACTGACTACTGGTGTCGGGAACTGGAGATGCCATGGACATGTGTCACCACCCACTGGGGCCCACCCTGCGGCGGACGCATGAGCCAAGGGCGGATGCCGATCGCTGTTCCCAGGATACTTGCCCCGGACAAGGGATAACAGAGACCGCGGGCCTTTCCTACGGAATCGTAGGTTTCGGCTCCGTAGCCACCACCGAGGCATTCAGGCGTGCGGCTAGGGCAAGGACCGCCGCGCGCAACTCGTCGCCGCCCTCCACAAAGAAGTTCAGCGGGATCTGGGCGAGCCACTCTCCCGCGTACATCTGGGGGTTGTTCGTCGACCCGATCAGTACGCACTCGTCCCCGTCGGGCTCCAGCATGCCCATCGCGGAACGGATCCAGGGGCGTACGGCGTCGGCTGGAGCACGGAAGCGGACGCGCGTCGACAACGGCCAGCCCTGTCCGAGGTTCTGCTCGAGGACGGCGATCGCGTCGAGGTCTTCCGGTGGCGTCGAGCGGTCAGACAGCTGCTCGACGGAGAGGACTCTGTCGATGCGGTACGTGCGGATGTCGCCGGATGAGTTGCGGCAGAGGAGGTACCACAGCCCGTACCGGACGACGACCGCCCACGGGTCCACCTCGTTGGTCCACTCATGTCCCTGGCCGGTCCGGTAGCTGAGCCGCACGCGGTGCGCGGTGGCCACGGCCTCCACGAGCGCGCTGGTTGTGGCCGGATCCGGACGGGGGACATCCGTCGGTGCCGCGGCGGTGTGCTGCCACAGGAGTGCGGCCGGGCGTCCGACCGACTCGGGCAACGCCCGCACCAGCTTGGTGACGCCCGACCCCACAAGGCTGTCGGCCTGGGGCGCGCCTGTGGGCGAGTCCAGTACAGCCATGACAAGGCCCAGCGCCTCCGGCCCGGTGAAGACGACCGGCGGCAGCCGTACGCTTCGGCCGATCCGGTACCCGCCGTACCGCCCCCGTAAGGACACCACCGGGATGTCCGCGTCACGCAGGATCTCCACGTACCGTCGGACCGCGCGCTCGGTCACACCCAACCGATCGGCGAGGTCCGTCGCAGTCACGCCGGGATGGCTCTGGATCACATCCAGAGCGACGAGGGCGCGTGCGGTAGGGCTGTCGGCCACACGAACAGCCTATTCAGAATGCGGAAGTACAACGTCCGGATAGGCCATTACGGTCCCCCGTATGACGGATTTCATTCAGCAGGATCTCAGCGGCTCACGCTTCGACCAGGTGCTCCTGACGGGTGCGGACTTCTACAAGGTGCGGCTCGACGACGCCCACTTCCGCGACGTCGATCTTCGCGGCCTCGACGTCCGGGACGCGGTGATCACGGGAAGGCTGCGCGGCGTTGAGCTCTGGGACGTGGACCTGTCCGGCGAGATCGGCCGGTTCGTGGTGAACGGCGTCGACGTCGGCCCGTACGTCGAGGCGGAGCTCGACCGCCGGATGCCCGAGCGGGTCCTCATGCGCCCGGCTGATCCAGACGGGTTCCATACGGGCTTCGCCACAATCGAGCGGCTCTGGGATGGCACGGTCGAACGAGCCCAGAGGCTCCCGCCCGAAGCGCTGCACCGCAGCGTCGACGGCGAGTGGTCGTTCATCCAGACGCTGCGTCACCTGGGATTCGCGACCGCCTGCTGGGTGGGGATGGCGCTCGGCGACCCGAAGCCCTGGCACCCGTACGACCTCCCCTGGGACCAGGCGCCCGGTTGGGACGACGTCCCGTGGGACAGGGAGATGCAGCCGAGCCTGGACGAGGTGCTGGCGGTACGGGCAGAGCGCCGGGCCCTCATCGGCTGCGTGCTGGACGGGCTCACCCAGGACGAGCTCGACCGCGTCGTCTCGCCGATCGCCAACGGCCATCCGCCCGAGACCGTACCGGTCGCGCAGTGCCTGCGCGTCGTACTGAACGAGGAGTGGGAGCACCGGCTGTACGCCGAGCGCGACCTCACCGTGATCGAGGAGGAGAGCTGATGGACATCGTGCTTCTGGGCGGGTTGTGGCTCCCGCAGAAGGAGTGGGACCAGGTTGTGGAGGCCCTGGCCGAGCTCGGCCACCGC
>JADGPB010000115.1 GCA_017882655.1 Propionibacteriales bacterium | reverse complement strand
CGCCGGGGACTGGACGCTCAACGGCATCAACGGCGGTTGCGTCGAGGCGGCCACCATGTCGGGCATGCTCGCCTCCCGCTCCATCTGCAACGTCCCGTCGCTGATCGCCGGCGAGAACGCCGAGTGGCTGTCGAGGATCGAGCAGTGACCGGGCCTTCCGAACCGACCGTCCATCCGTACCTCGAGTACGGAGGCCTCGCGTCGGTGCCCGGGCCGTTCCGGTGCCGCGACGCCAAGGTCGTCCTGATGCCGCTGGAGGCCGATCCGCATCGAGTACTTCGAAGAGACAACATTGGGCACGTATTGGGCACGAACGTGGGGGAGCGACGCCGCTGAGAACGCGTTTCCCCTCGCCACGCGGGTTTCTGAGAGTGGGCCTAACTGGACTTGAACCAGTCAAATGGGCTCTTCGAATGTGCCTCTGACAAGGAGAAACACTGGTCGACACCTCACTGGTTTCGGCCTCGTGCAATGGCCGTGCAGTATCGACTGGTGGGATTCGTGTCTCGCTGTTGCACAGATCATCAGGCGACGGGATCGAGCTTGCGCACTGTCGGCAGCCCGGCTGCCCGTTCGGCAGCCAGGTCATGGGCCGACTGCATCGCCAACCAAGCACGTGCCGTGCCGACGCCGGCCTCTTCAAGGCATATAGCGAGGTTCGGGCTCACGCGAGCATGGCCATGCAGCACACGGCTCAATGTCACCCTCGAGATCCCCAGGCGGGATGCCGCCTCGCCCACGCTCAGCCCGAGATCTGCCAGGACGTCCTCGCGCAGGATCTCGCCGGGATGTACCGGAGTCTTCAACACCATGTCCTCACCCTCCTCAACATCCTGCGCACGTACAGCCTCCCCGCTCGACCACCACCACTGCTACAGCGCTCTGACACCGCCCATGCCAGACCCCGATCAACGGCCGCTGGTCCCCACGGCCGGCTGCTCGGCGCAGACCAGCCGGCTGCTGGTCGGCCTGGCGAACAGGAAGCCTTGCCCCGCGTCGCAACCGAGGTCGCGCAGCTGGTGCCACTGGGCCTCGGTCTCGATGCCTTCGGCCACCGACTCGAGCCCGAGCCGATGGCTCAAGGTCAGCGTGGCCTCGACCATCGCGAGGTCGTGCACGTCGTGATCCATACCGAACACGAAGCTCTGGTCGATCTTGATGAAGTCCAGCGGCAGGTGTCTCACGTAGGCCATCGAGGCGTACCCCGTGCCGAAGTCGTCGACCCCGATGCGGATGCCCAAGGCGCGCAGCTCGTTCAGGATGGTCAAGACTCTCGGGCTGACGTTGAGCAACGCCGACTCGGTGATCTCCAGGCGCAGCTGGTCGGCGGGCAGGGCTGCGGCGGCCAGCGCCGCGCTCACCTCAGCGACCAGATCCGCCTCCGCGAGCTGCCGCGGCGAGACGTTGACGCTGACATACCAGGGATGCCCGGACGTGTGCTCCCAGCGCAGAGGTTGCTCGCAAGCGCGCTCGAGCACCTGCTGGCCCAGGGGCAGCACCAGGCCGCTCTCCTCAGCCGTGGGGATGAACTTCGTCGGTGAGAGCAGGCTGCCGTGGCTCCGTCGCAGGCCGCCGTGGCTGCGTCGCAGCCGGACCAGCGCCTCCGCGCCGACCGGCCGGCCGTCGGCGAGGTCCACGACGCGCTGATAGAGGACCCTTACGCCTCCGCCGGCCAATGCCTTGCGCAGCTGCAGCTCGGCAGTACGCCGGTGCCGCATCTCGTCACGCAGCCGCAAGCCGAACCGCTCCCAGCGGGCCCCGCCGGCTCGCTTTGCGTGGTACATCGCGGCGTCGGCCTCGCGCAGCAGCTGCTCGGGCGCGACGCCCTCGTAGCTGACTGCCAGCCCGATGCTCGCGGTGACCGTCACGTCGCCGACCCGCAGCGCTGGCTGATGCAGTGCGCCGAGCAGCCGGTCCGGCAGGGCGACGGGCAACCCGGAAATGGGCCCGACCGTGAGCACGAAGAACTCGTCACCGGCTGACCGTGCGACAGTGTCGTTCGGTCCTACCACGGCGGACAGCCGCTCTGCGACCTCCTGGAGCAGCCGATCGCCTGCGGTGTGCCCGAGGGTGTCGTTGACCTGCTTGAACGCGTCCAGGTCGATGAAGAACACCGTGACCGGATCCCCGGTGCGGGGCGTGGCGGCGAGTGACTGTTCGAGCCGGTCTAGGAACAGCGTGCGGTTGGGCAGCCCGGTCAGTGGGTCGTGCAGCGTCTGGTGGGTCAGCAGGCGCTCGGCCTCCTCGAGGTCGCTGTTGATCCGCTGCAGCTCCGCCAGCTGGTCGGTGAGCTTTACATTGAGCCGATGTACCTGCTGTTGCTGCGCCTTCTGCTGGCTGAGATCGGTCACGATCAGGGATCGGAGCGACCCGGATGACTCCTCGGGGGCGCTCATCCCCACCAGCACCGGCATCGCGGTGCCGTCCAGGCGGCGGGCAGTGTGCTCGCTGTGCCCACTCCGACCGGCAACCACCTGTTCGATGAACGAAGCGCGCTCTGGTTCGTCGAGCCAGTCGGAGAACGGGCCCCCGAGCAACCGCTCGAGCGGCACGCCGAACAGCGACGCGAGCCGATCGTTGGCGTACACGATCAGCCCGTCGGCTCCCACCAGCGCCGCGCCTTCGGACATGCGCTCCACCAGGCGCCGGTATGGGCGGTCTTCGGTCGCGAGCGTGTAGCTCCGCTGCTCACCCCGCTCCCCGTTCATCACGATCGCGTCGACCGACTCGGCCGGCATGGCCTCGCGATGATCTCGCCACCTCCGCCTGCAACGTCGGTATCAGTCATGCACACCCTCCGATCGGAAGGCCGCCGCCATCCCTGCGCTGTTCCTCATGGTGGTCGTGTTTCATGTTGGTCGAGGATGTCCCGCTTTGCGTTGAACTTCGGTCGCGGTCGGTGTGATCCTCCCGAGGGGCAGTGAGTCTGTCGTGCTGCGCAGTGACGTCATGGACGTCGGCCGAGCAACTGGCATACCCGATCAGCATGTGGCCGCGTCCCGGACTGTAACGCTTGAGGCGCCTTCCCCGGCATTGAAGTGAGAGGTCTCACGGGAACGGAGCCGATGATCAGAGCGGTCCATCGACGCTGGGGTGAGCGAGAGCCTTCCGCTAGCCGTTCCGCTCACCCGCCGGGAGATTCGCGTACGTCGGGGTGACCTCGCCGCGGCCGACGTCACGCTGGTCGATGGCCTACCCACGACCACCATGGAGCGAACCGTGCCGATTTGCTCCGGGACGGTCACGACCTGGAGCACATCGCACTGATCGTCGGGCAGGGAGTTCGACGCGGCGGCATCGACCTGTCTGACATGGCTCACCGCCTCGAGCCGCTCGCGCGCCGGTACGGGCATCCAGACGGACAGTCCCTCGTCACCCATCTCCTGGATCTCGCCGGCCTCAGCGCTCCTGAGGATCAAGGGCTCTGAGGCGCTCACGCACTCCGTCCCACAAACCTCGTCGCTTCGATGGCCTAGTTCTCGCGCCCCCAGCGATAGCGCGCCTTGAGGCGACCCGCCGGCAGGGGTGGCGCGGTCAGGCGGTCCACCGTTCCTCGATAGCCATCAACGTGGCCGAACCGCTCGCCGCCCGCGTTCCACTCCGTACGAAGCTCAGCGATCTCCTCGTGGCTGCGCGCGACGAAGTTCCACCACATCACGATGCCCTCGTCGAAGGGTTCGCCGCCCAGCAGCACCACCCGAGCGCGTTCGTCCGTGGGGTTGCGCAGTCGCAGGTGGCCCAGACCAGCGTCGCGTACTCCGAGCACGGCATTGTTCAACGTCACGCCGTCCAGCTCGACGTGACCGGTGTCGACCAGGACCCCGTGTTCGAAACCGTTCGAGACCTCCGTCTCCCAGGTGGCCCCGGCAGCGAGGGTGACCTCGACGGCGAGAAGAGGTGTCTCGGTCCGTACCGGCGACGTTCTCCCACTAAGCGAGCCGATGAGGAGCCGGGTATCCACCCCGTCCTCTCGCACGAGCTCCGGGACGTGGTGCTGGAAGTCGCGCTCGATGCCCGCACTGGTCGAGGGCAGCGCTACCCACAGCTGCAGCCCATGCAGCAGCGTGGTCGCAGCGGTCGAGACCTCCGAGTGGGCGATGCCTGCGCCCCCGGTCATCAGGTTCACCTCGCCGGGACGCACCAAGCCGTGGACGCCGCCGGAGTCGCGGTGCTCGATCTCGCCAGAGAACAGCCAGCTCACCGTCTGCAGCGACGTGTGCGGGTGGGGTGGCACGTCCATGCCGCCGGTGCGTGCCACGGGGTCGGGACCGTAGTGGTCGACGAAGCACCACGCGCCCACGAACGACCTGGTGAGCTGCGGCAACGTCCGCCGGACCTGCATCGCCTGGGGCCCGCCCAGCGGAACCAGCTTCGGGTCGAGCGCAACGACCTCCGATGGTGCGTGGTGCTCGTCGGGGACGCAGTCGCTCCACCCCGGATGCTGTTCCTTGTTACTCATCGCGACCTCCGCCTACAACATACGTGCAATAAGGGGGCCTATTCGTGCCCTTACTTACCTATACCTGCCGACGTCCCGTTCCTGATCAGGGCAGCGTAATCCCTTGTGAGGATAGGAAAAAGGGGTTGTCGCAGACGCGGGGTGAAGGGGTGGGCCTAACTGGACTTGAACCAGTGACCTCTGCCTTATCAGGGCAGCGCTCTAACCGTCTGAGCTATAGGCCCGCGCGAGGGATCACGCTACCGCAGGGCGTCCGGGTGGCTCAACTCCGGAGCCTCAGTCGGACAGGTCGGCGAGGTCGATGGGGGTCACGGGCACGCCGGGGGTCTCCTCGGACGGGAGCGCGTGATGCGTGTGGCCGACCGCTTCGGTCGCGAGAGCAGTCATGAGCCGCTGCTCGACAGCCGCTGGCATGGGGTCTGGGTACGCGAACTGGGCGAGCTCCACCACCGATTCGAGCTCCGTCACGAGCTCGGCGCACGTGTCGCAGGCTTCCGCGTGGTCCAGGATCTCGGCGGCGCGCTCCTCGTCGGGGAGGCCGAACGTCGCGTCGGAAACATCGTCGAGCGTCGGGTGAGGGCCGTCCGCGTTCGGGATGCTGCGAGTGCCGGCGGCAGCGGCGGCGGCCGCTCTGGCCGCCAGGCCCTCAGACTCGCTCGTCATCATCGGTCCTTGTCTCGGTGGAGTTCGGTCCCGTCGCCTCAGGGGGCGGTGACGCTTTCACCGTGTCCGACGGGCCGACGTCCGACGTGGTTCCCGACTCCTCAGAAGGTGGTCCAACCCTGCCGTACTCGTCCCAGGGGTCGCCGGGGGCTCCCATGAGGCCTCGGTTGACGAGCGTGTCTCGGAGGTCGATGGCCTTCGGCTCGTACACAGCCTCGGGCGCGTACCGGCGAAGCCACTCGAACAGCGTCGAGTGGCCCTTCTCCATCCTCGACGGGACCACCATGATCTTGCTGCCGTCGCGGAGCACCAGCCGTACGTCCGGGCTGCGTCCGGCGAACACGTACTGCACCCTCGCCACGTCCGCGCCCTCAAAGGCGGCAACCCTAAACAGCCCGTGCACCTCGCAGCGCGAGTCGTCCACGCGCAGCCCGACGCGGCCGCGCAGCCATACCGGCACCGCGTACAGCGCCCACAGCCCCAGCAGGATGAACGCCGAACCGATGGCGCCCGCCTGTCCGTTCACCAGCACGAACACGATGACCGCGCCGAAGATGACGCCGGAGACCCCCATGCGCATTCCGGAGTGGTACGAGCTCTGCAGCGGCTCGCTCGACAGCGGCCCCGGCACGTACGTGTTCATCGGCCCGTCGTCGCGCCTCGACCACATCGGCGAACCGGTACGGCTCACGTCGTACCGGGGATCGCCTCCGGGGATGAGGCTCACGGAACACTCACATGAGCCAGCAACGGCGCCAGCCTCGCGCGCCCGCGGGAGCAGCGCGACTTGATCGTGCCCGGCGCACAGCCGAGTATCTCGGCCGCCTCGTCGACCGAATAGCCCTCCATGTCGACGAGAACGAGCGCCGCGCGCTGATCGGCGTTGAGCTGCCGAAGCGCCGCGATCACGTCCCGGCGCATCTCCCTGAGCGCCGCCTCGCGCTCAGGGTCGTCACCGCCGACGAACGCCAGCACGCGGTCGGGATCGTCAGGCAGCGGGTCCGCCGCGCGTACCTTGTTGCGCCGCAGCCGGTCCAGGCACGCATTGATGACGATCCGGTGCAGCCAGGTGAGCACGGCAGCGTCGCCGCGGTACTGCGGAGCCCGCCGCGCCGCCGAGATCAGCGCCTCCTGCAGCGCGTCCGCAGCTTCCTCCGGGTTCCGCATCGTACGCAGCGCCACCGCCCAGAGCCGGTCCTTGTGACGCCGTACGAGCTGGGCGAACGCCTCATCGTCCCCGGCGGCGTAACGGTGCAGCAGCTCGGCATCGGTCGACTCGAGGACGTTCATGAGGTCACCGAAACTTCCGCGATCCCTGCCTTGTAGCCACCGGTCACGGCAGGCAACGACGTGATGTAGATCATGACGAAGCGGGTCGTGATCGGGTCCTTGGGCGAAAGGTTCAGGCTCGTTCCGGCGGCCGTGGATGTGGCAACCACCGTCCACTGGGCCGCGTTGTCCATCGGTGGCGCATCCACCTTTCGTGGGTCACCCGCCGGGACGCGCAGCTCCAGGTTCGTCGGCTGACCGACGAGGGTGAGCGACACCGTCCCCACGCTGACCTGCTGGCCGAGGTCGACGATGTAGCCGACCCCCTTCTTGAGCCCGCCGAGCTTCGCCGAGCCCTTGTAGACCAAGGTGGTCCAGGCCGTATCGGTCTTTCCGTCGAACGCGAGCGCGACCTGGCCGGGGTTCTCATCACCGCTGCCACCATCAGCCACCGGATCGAAGTCCTTGCCGCCCAGAATCGCGTACGCCTTTCCGGCGGGCCGTGAACCCGTGGCGCTCGTCGTACCCGTGGCTGCGGCGCCAGCCGACTCATGCCTGCGGTTGAACACCGTGACCAGGCCCACGATCAGCGCGAGCACGACAACGCCGACGAGGATCCCGGTCACGGTCAGCATCCGCTGCGGGCT
>JADGPB010000114.1 GCA_017882655.1 Propionibacteriales bacterium | reverse complement strand
GGCCGACTGGTACGTGGGCAGCGCGAACGCGGCCGCGTGCGCCTTGCAGAAGCCGAACGACGCGAACGAGGTGAGGATCTCCCACAGCCGCTCGACGAGCTCCGGGGAGTAGCCGTGGCGCAGCGCTCCCGGTACGAACCAGCGCCGTACGGTCTCCTGCCCCTCCAGGTCGCCCAGCGCCCGCCGCGCCTCGTCGCCCTGCGCCAGGCTGCAGCCGGTGGCGACGGCGATGAGCTTGATGATCTGCTCGTGGAAGACCACGACGCCGCAGGTCTCGGCGAGCACCGGCTCGATGTCGGGATGCGGGTAGTACGGCTCCTTCCAGCCCTGCCGGGCCTCGAGGAACGGAGTGATCATGTCGGACTTCACCGGCCCCGGCCGGAACAGCGAGATGTCGATGATGATGTCGTCGAACGTCTCCGGCGAGAACTTCGCGACGAGCTCCCGCTGGCCGGGCGACTCGATCTGGAAGCAGCCGAGCGTCGCGGCCTTGGAGATCATGTCGTACGTGGCCGGGTCGTCGAACGGCGCCAGGGAGTCGATGTCGAGGTGCTCCGACTCCGTACGCTCGATCTGGTCCAGCGCATGGGCGAACGCCGACTGCATCCGGATCCCCAGCACGTCGAGCTTGAGCAGCCCGATGTCCTCGACGTCGTCCTTGTCGAACTGGCTCATCGGGTAGCCGCCGAAGCTCGCCTCGACCGGTGTGCGGTCGAGCAGGGTCGCGTCGCTGAGCAGCACCCCGCACGGGTGGAGCGCGACGTGGCGCGGCAGCCCGTCGAGCGACTCGACGAGGTCGAACAGCACGTTCAGTCGGCGTTCGCCGAGGCCGGCGGCACGCAGCTCCGGCAGGTCGCGCAGCGCGTTGCGGGCGTCGCGCGCCCGGATGTGCGGGAACGTCTTGGCGATCGCGTCGACCTCGCCCGGCGGCAGCGACAGCGCCGCGCCCACGTCGCGTACGGCATGACGCACCCTGTACGTGTCGAGCATCGCCACGCACGCCACCCGGTCGCCGCCGAACGTGGCCAGTATCGCGTCGTACACCTCGGTGCGCCGCGCCGACTCGACGTCGAGGTCGATGTCCGGCAGCGCCTGCCGCAGCGGCGACAGGAACCGCTCGAGGATGAGGTTGTAGCGGATCGGGTCGACGCCGGAGACGCCCAGCAGGTAGTTGACGAGGCTGCCCGCGCCCGAGCCGCGCGCGGCGCAGCGGATGTTGAGCCCTCGGATGAGCCCCACGACGTCGGCGACGGTGAGGAAGTACGAGGCGAAGCCGAGGTGCTCGATGACCGCCAGCTCTTCGGACAGTCGCTGCTCGATCGAGGTGCCGGCACCCGGGTACCGGTCGCCCATCCCCGCCTCGCAACGCTGACGCAGCGCGCGGATCGCCTCGACCTGGCCGCCGCTCACCCCCAGCACGGCGAGCTCGGGGAGGTGGATCTCGCCGAGACCGATGTCGGCGCGCGGGTCGAGCGCACACCCAAGCCCCAGGTCTCGGGTCTGCCCCAGCAGCCGGTCGGCGCCGCCGGTACCACGGCCGGCTCTGGCCGCGACCCGCTCCGCCACCTCGACCATCGCCTCGGTGCCCTTGAGGTAGCCCTCGGCGTTGCGGCGGTCGACGTTGCGCACGTCGAGCGGTACGAGCCGGCGGGCGGCGTCGAGCACGTCGATCGTCATCGCCTGCCGCCGCTCGGCCATCCGTACCGCGTTGGTGAGCACCGCCGGCACGCGAAAGTCGTCTGCCAGCGCGACCATACGTGCCGCCTGCAGCTCCGAGCCGACACCGTCACCGGCCACGTCGTGGCAGGTCGGCGCGACCACCAGCGTGTCGGGAGGCAGCGCGGCGCGCCACCGGGCGAGCTCGGCGGCCGCGTCGTCCACACGGCCGTCCGCCGCGGCGAGGCCGAGCGTCGAGTCGGCGCCGAGCTGTACGACCAGGTCGCCGCTCGCTGCCGCCTGGGCGATCTGGTCGAGCGTGGCGAGCGCTGAGCCTCGCTCCCCGGTCAGGTGGACCCCCGAGACCAGCCGGCACAGCGCGGCCCAGCCCGCCTTCGACCGGGCCGTCACGACGACCCGCGGGTGGCGCGGGTCGCGCAGCTGCCCACCACGGACAGGGGTTCGTCCGCGGCGGTTCTCGGGGGCCACGACGGCCGGCACCGCGAGGTCGACGCCGATCACGGGGGCTATGCCTGCGGACAGGCACGCCTTCGCGAACCGGATCGCCCCGTACAACCCGTCCCTGTCGGTGAGGCCGAGCGTGTCGAAGCCGAGCTGGGCAGCGCGGGCCACGAGCGCCGACGGGTGCGACGCCCCGTACTGCAGCGAGTAGCCCGACGCCACCCTGAGGTGGACGAAGGGGGTCATGTTCCGGTCCGGAGCTCTCGCCGGCGGCGGCGCCACGACGCAGCGAGCCGGCGCGCGACGAGGTCGTGGAAGTCGCGGGCGTCGCGCAGCAGGTCGTCGGCCTCGCGTTCGCTCACCAGCGCCGTCGCCCCGGCCTGTACGAGCAGGCGCTTCTGGCGTCCGGCGGCGAAGAACGCCGCCCACTCCCCGAACTCGGGCGCGAGATGGGCGAGCACCTGCCACACGTCGGCAGGGCCAGCGCTTCGGCGCGGCTTCGCTCTGACCGCCAGCACGGTGACCGCCGTACGCATCGCCGCCAGGTGAGCGGCGAGGTAGCGATCGGCGGCGGTGATGCTCAGCTCCGCCTCCAGCAGCGCCTGCTCCGCGCGGCGCAGGTCGGTGAGGTAGGGCGGGACGGACACCATGTCAGCGGACACCAGGTCCAAGGTCTCGACAGCCATGTCGGCGCCCCTCAGTCCACGACGGCGCGCAGCCGCCAGCCGCCGGTTCCCCGGGCGTTGTCCAGCTCGTACACCCCTGGGCTTCCGGAGGCGCCCGCCGCAGCCAGCACCCGCCACACCTCGTGCTCGGCGAGCAGGTCGGTCTCCTCGGATGCCTCGGATGGCAGAGTCTCGACATCGTCGCCACGCGCCGACCGGACCAGCGGCGAGTCCCACCAGGCCCCTGTCTCGAGCCACCGGGTGATGATGTCGCGTACCAGCCACAGGCGACCACGCCACACGAACTGCTCGGGGGCGGCCATGTCCTGCCCACGCTTGACGTGGATCGGCTCGTCGTATCTCCGCATGGTTCTCTCCCTGAGTCGATTCGCCCGCGCTAAGAGCGGTGGTGGTGCAGTGTCTCGACCCTCGGAGAGACCCCGGTGTGGGCAGGGGTCGAGGTCTGCCCGCACCGAGGTCGGCCCGTATTGTCCGACCAGTTCGGTCGCGGTCTTCCCCAAGTCCGCAATCGAACGTATGTTCGAACACGCTCACTATAGGCGCCCTCTGAACCGGTACGCAAGACCTACCGACGGGCAGCTGCGGCTCCCGCAGCGAGGGCTTCCTCGATCCGCGCCAGCTCCGCCGCCCCGTGAGCGGCAGAGACGAACCACGCCTCGTACGCCGACGGCGGGAGCCAGACGCCGGCGTCCAGCATCGCGTGGAAGAACCCCGCAAAGGCAGCTGTGTCCTGCTTGCGGGCAGAGTCGTAGTCGAACACGGGGTCCCCGCTGAAGAACACGCTGAACAGGTTGCCCGCGCGGTTGATCGTGTGGGGAACGCCAGCGTCCGTGAGCGCAGCGTCCGCCAGACTCGCCACGCGATCTGCGGTGGCGTTCAGACGCGCATACGTGTCGTCGTCGAGAAGGTTCAGCGTCGCGAGGCCCGCGGTGGCAGCAGCGGGGTTCCCCGACAGGGTGCCTGCCTGGTACACCGGACCGGCGGGTGCCAGGTTGTCCAGGAGTGCAGCGGGTCCGGCAACGGCCGCCAGCGGTAGCCCGCCACCGATCACTTTGCCGTACGTGAAGATGTCGGGAGCCCAGCCCTCGAGGGCACCTTCCAAGCCCCACCATCCCCTGGGTCCGACACGGAAGCCGGTGAGAACCTCGTCCATGATCAGCAGTGCGCCGTGCCGGGTGCACAGGTCGCGAAGACCGCGGTTGAACCCCTCTGGCGGTGGAACTACCCCCATGTTGGCCGCCGCTGCCTCGGTGAGCACGGCCGCGACCTGGTCGGGATGTGCCTCGAATACCGCGGCGACGGCCTCCAGATCGCCGTATGGGACGACGATCGTGTCTGCCGCGACACTCCGCGTGACCCCCGGCGAGTCCGGAAGGCCCAGGGTCGTGGCCCCGGATCCGGCAGCCACCAGGAACGGGTCGGCATGGCCGTGGTAGCAGCCCGCGAACTTGACGACGAGGTTGTGGTTCGTGACCGCGCGGGCGAGCCGGAGCGCCGTCATCACGGCCTCCGTACCTGAGGACGTGAACCTGACCCGCTCGACCGGCGCGACGCGGTCGACGATCGCCTCGGCGAGTTCCAGCTCCGGGATCGAGGGTGCGCCGAAGGATGGACCGTCCGCCACGGCTCGCTGCACCGCCGCGACCACCTCCGGGTGGGCATGGCCGAGGATCGCAGGCCCCCAGCCGCTCACGAGGTCGACGTACGAACGCCCTTCGACGTCGGTGATCCATGCCCCCCGAGCACGCGCGACGAACCGCGGCGTCCCGCCTACGGCTCCGAACGCTCGTACCGGGGAGGAGACCCCGCCAGGCATGACGGCGCGCGCTCGATCGAACAAGGCCTGGTTCATGGACGTATCCCTTTCGATGGAGTTGTCGGGGTCAGCCTGCGCGTAGCCACCCTGCGACTTCGCTGGCCCAGTAGGTGACGACGATGTCGGCTCCGGCTCGGCGGACCGAGACGAGCGCCTCCTCGATGGCTCTTCGGCGGTCGAAAGCACCGGCCGCAGCCGCCAGCTCGATCATCGCGAACTCCCCCGACACCACGTACGCGGCGACGGGGATGTCGACGGCAGCTCGCGTTCTCGCCACGACGTCGAGGTAGCTGAGCGCAGGCTTCACCATGACGATGTCCGCGCCTTCGGCGACGTCGAGGGCCACCTCACGCACGGACTCGCGCGCGTTCGCCGGATCCTGCTGGTACGTGAGCCTGTCCCCCTGCAGAGAGGACTGCACCGCTTCGCGGAACGGACCGTAGAACGCCGACGCGTACTTGGCCGCGTACGCCAGCAAGGCGGTGTCGGTGTGGCCGACCTCGTCCAGAGCGGCGCGCACCGCGCCGATCTGGCCATCCATCATGCCCGAGGCGCCCAGGACCGAAGCCCCCGCATCAGCGAGCACGTTCGCCATCGCGGCGTACTGGAGCAGGGTGGCGTCGTTGTCGACCCGGCCACTGGCATCGAGGATGCCGCAGTGACCGTGGTCGGTGAACTCGTCCAGGCACAGGTCGGCGATGACGGGCAGCCCCGGGCTGGCCTCGAGGCACCACCGAACACTCTGCGCCAGGATCCCGTCGGGATCGAGGGCGCCGCTTCCGGTCGCGTCCTTGGTCAGGGGAACCCCGAAGACCATGACCGCGCCGACCCCCAGCTCGGAGGCCTCCTGGACGGCGTCCGTCAGGGACGAGCGCGAGTGCTGCACGAGACCGGGGAGGGATGCGATCGGTCGAGGATCGGTGGCGCCCTCGGCCACGAAGACCGGCAGGACGAGGTCGGCCGGATGTAGGCGAGACTCCGCGACGAGGCGGCGAATGCCCGGCGTCGAGCGCAGCCGCCTGGGCCTGTGCACCGGATGGAACGGGTCGTGCGTCACAGGAACGCTCCCTCGATCACGGGCCTGGGATCGCCGCCGGCGCCGGGGCGCCGGGGAGCCGGGCAACAATTCGCCGCGCACCGCTCACTGGGTGCCGGAGCGCGCGTGGACTCCGCGCCGAGGTAGCTCTGAAGCAGGTCCGTGAGCCCGCCGATCAGCGTCGGATGGGTACCCACGGTAGGCACGCGCGTCAACCGAAGCCCCAGCCCGCGTGCGGTCTCTGCCGCCTCCGTGTCGAGGTCCCAGATGACCTCGACGTGATCGGAGAGGAAGCCGATGGGCACGATCACCACGTCTGTGGTCCCGTCTGCAGCAAGCTCGGCAAGGGCGTCGTTGACATCCGGCTCCAGCCAGGGCGTCGCCGGGGACCCGCTGCGGGACTGGTACACCAGCCGCCAGGGGGGTGCCTCGACACCGGCCCGGCGAGTGGCGCCCGCAAGGGCCGCCTTCGCGACCACCAGATGCTGGGCGGCGTACATCCCTGGCTCACCGGACTCCGGCCTCGGCCAGAGCGGCTCTGGCCCGGACGTCCGGGCCATGGACGACGGAATGGAGTGGGTCGTGAAGAGTACGAACGGCCGCCGACCCGGCTCCGCGAGCACCGGAGCCAGCAGCTCGGCCGTGGCTTCTGCGAACCAACCGAACTCCGCGAACGGGGGCACCTTGACGACGTCGACGTCGAGTTCTGGGTGATCGGCAAGCGCGACTCCGACGTCCTCGCGGTACTGACGGCACGACGAGTACGACGAGTACGCGCTGGTGG
This sequence comes from Propionibacteriales bacterium, assembly GCA_017882655.1. Classification (GTDB taxonomy): domain Bacteria; phylum Actinomycetota; class Actinomycetes; order Propionibacteriales; family Propionibacteriaceae; genus Fen-668. Next base: position 600 of record JADGPB010000114.1, on the reverse strand, counting down.
CCAGCGCCAGCAGCCGGTGCGCGCCGGACGCGGCCAGCTCGGCCAGGACATCGGGGACGAACGGTGGCGAGTTCCGGTTGGCCAGCACCACGGGTATGCCGTACCCCCGCTCGGTAAGGCCGGCAGCGAGCGAGTCCCGTAGTGCTCTGTTCAGTGAGTTGATCGGGCTGGCACCGCCGAGAGTGACGTAGTGCCGCCCGACTTCGTCGAGCCGGTCCGCCGGGATACCGCGTCCGGCCGTCACCCGCTCCAGGAACGGACGTACCTCGTCCGGCGACTCCGGTCCCCCGAAGCCCAGCAGGAGAATCGCGTCGTACATCACCGGAGGACGTCCGCGACCTCGGTCACCGAGATGAGTCGGCCGGTATAGAACGGGATCTCGATCCGGACGTGCCGCCGGGCCCCCGAAGCACGCAGGTGCCGTGTCATGTCGACGATCTCGTGAAGGTCCGGGGCCTCCAGCGCGAGCACCCACTCCCAGTCGCCCATGGCGAACGAGGCCACCGTGTTGCTCAGGACGGTGGGGTGGTCGCGCCCCATCATGCCGTGCTCGACCAGGAGTTCCTGGCGTTCGTTCTCGGGCAGGAGGTACCACTCGTA
>JADGPB010000113.1 GCA_017882655.1 Propionibacteriales bacterium | reverse complement strand
CAGCAGTTGAAGTCCGTCGACTGCAGCGCGGTCTGCCATTGCTGTCGCGATGATCCCGATGAGCAAGATCGCCAGCAGGCTTGCTGGCAGCGGAGTGGCTAACAGCCCGTTCGCAGAGTTGAACAACGTCGGCGCGTCGGTGCGCAGCGCCCATCCGTAGCCGGCGAGTGCCGCTACGCCGACGCTGATAGCGACGGCCGCGACCGCTGCGGCCCACCCGGCCAGACGCAGCAACCGTGGCGACAGTTCGGCGCGGTGAGCCGCGACGCGGATGGCGACGACGGTCGCGACGGTTCCCGCGCCGCCAACAGCTACCAGCCCGGCGAAGATGGCGATGTTGACCCCGCTGTGCACACCTGGTGAGGTCGAGTCGGCCACCCGGTTGGCGACCAGGATGTACGCGCCGACCACTGCCGCGGCCAGTACTGGGACGAGCACGAGCCGTCCCATCACGACGTCCTGGTCCCGCCACGCCTGACGCAGCGCCACGTAGGCCAAGGGCAGACCCCCGACCAGTACGGCCACCATCGCCAGGACGAACGAGCCCTGCACGATCGCGTAGCTCACGCCGATCCCGGGGTGGCCCTGGGCAGCTTGGGTGAACGCGGGATCTTCGGAGACCTTGCTCAGCCCCCCGACCGCGACGCAGAACACCACCCAGGCCGTGAACGTGGTCACTGCCGTCGAGCGCAGTCGCGAGACCATCACAGACCACCTTCCAAGCAGATCGCTGAGATTGCAGTGCGCGTCGAATGCGCCCCGCACCAAGTCCAGCCCGTCGCGTAGCGACAACGGCCTGCCGGCGAGCAGATTGGCGACCTCGTCGCCGTAGCGCTCCCGCCACGCGGCCGGGTAGAGCCGCAACAGCGCAGACACAGCCCTGATGCCGGGATCGTCGGTCACCGGCGGCCGGGCACTCACGCGATGCCCAACCGTGCGAGACCGGTCGCGGCGAACGACCGTAGTCCGCGCAGTTGCGCGGCCAAGACCTGCGCGCCGAGGGATGTCAACCGGTACGGTCGCCGACGTTCCTCGGCGGGCAGCGCCTCGATCAGGCCCCGCGCCTCCAACCGGGACAGCGCCCCGTAGAGCGTGCCCGCGCCGAGCGAGACACCACCGAACGCCTCGATGTCCTTCGTGATCGCGTACCCGTGCTTCGGTCCCTGCGTCAAGCTCGACAAGATCAGCAACGACGGATCAGAGAACCGACCAAAGCCTTCCAGCTCATCCACAACAACCAGCCCCATCATCGCTACATCACTGCGCGTACTACGTAGAGTGTAGTATCCGTCTTGCGAGGACAACCTGTCAACAGCGGCGTGCGGCACGCGTGGCCACGTCAGAGCCGCATGGCTGTTCTCGTCTAGCTATTGATGTCGCTGCGGATGAATTGGGCCAGCGCTGCGATCTCGAGTACGAGAAAGGGGAGCATGGCGTGGGTGAGGGCGGTAGGCGGCGTACTACCCGGGGCGAGTTGGCCCAGGGTGATCTGGTGGGCGACGAGGCCCGGCAGCCACTGCTCGGAGTTGTGGAAGCGACCGTCCAGGACGGCTTCGACGGGCAGTATCCAGGCCAGGGTGACCGTCAACGCGACGGGCACCGAACGCGCCAGGACTCCGATGGAGTGGCCGAAGAGCGTCAAGGTCGCGCACGCGAAACCTAGTTGTGCGGTGGCGGTGGCCACCTCGGTGACGGCTGGAACGGTCCCGAGGGCGCTGCTGACCGCGTAGGCGGACAGCCCCGCGACGAGGGCGAACCCCAACGCTACGGACATCGTGGCGGCGAGCTTGCCGAGAAGGACTGGTCCTCGCGACGGGGCCGAGATGAGCCAGGACCGGATAGTTCCAGTGCTGAAGTCACCGGCCGTGACTGTTGCGGCCCGACCCATGAGCAAGGTGGCCACGAAGATCGCTGCCTGCCGGAATCCCCACAGCGGGGTGTTGTGCTGGGGCCCGGCGTTGACCATGGAGAACACGCTGAGTGCGATGCACAGCAGCAGGAACGCACCGGTTGCCCGGTTGACCGAGCGTAGTAGTTCCGCGCGGTACGTCCTCATGAGCGAGCTCCAGAGATAGCGGCGTGAAAGGCCTCTTCGAGGGTTGGGGTGAGGTGGCTCAGCTCGACCAGGTCGATGCCCGCCCGCGCTGCGGTGGTGAACACGCGCCGGGCAGTCTGATCAGCGTGCTCGTTCGGGGTTGCCCGGATACCGCCGGCGACCCATTCGGCATCGATCCCCTCGACCTGCAACAGCTCCGCGAGCCGGCGGGTCTCCTCGGCACCCAGTGCGCGGACACGCAGGGTGGTCGAGCCGACGAACGACTCGAACGGTCCGTCATAGAGGACTCGCCCCTCATGCAGCACGGTCAGCGCGTCGGCGGTGCCTTCCATCTCCCGAAGCTGGTGAGTGGACACCACTACCGCGGTGCCACCGTCAGCGACCCGCCGGATCAGGCTTCGTAGGTGCATGGTCGCCTCAGGATCCAAGGCGTTGGTCGGCTCGTCCAACAGCAGGACGGCAGGTGAGCGCAGCAACGACACCGCAATCGCTACCCGCTGGCGATAGCCCTGAGACAGCGTGCTGACTCGACGTCGCAACACGTGCCCGACTTGTGCCAGCTCAGCGATCGCGCCGATCTCGGCACGGTCAGCACCGGTCAGGACACGATGGATCTCCAAGTTCCGACGCACGGTCAGCCCGGTGAAGAGCGCCGGGTTTTCGATCATCGCAGACAGGGGTCGGCGGCCCTCGTCGGCGGCCACCGACACTGAACCCTCCGTGGGCTTGATGAGCCCGGTCATGACGCGCATCAGCGTCGACTTGCCGGCACCGTTGAGGCCGACCAGCGCCGTGACCTGGCCGCGCACCGGGGCCCACGACACTGACCGCACGGCTGTCGTGGACCCGAACCTCTTCGTCACGTTCGACAAGACGACCGGCGTGTGAGATTTCAACATGACAGGCATAGTACACGGCGCGTACTACTGGACACGTACTACGGCACACGTACTACCTGACACATACGTTCCGGGCGAAGCGCCAAGATCGGTGACACCTGTCACAGCGGAAACAGGCCGCAACACCCCGACCGCCGTTGGGGTAGCACGACAGAATGGCATCTGAGATCGGCTACCGACCTGCTGCGCCTTGCTCGGCCGCGGGAGTGGCGTGGGATCATTCCGACAACCTGCAAGCTCCCGAGGAGTGCAATGAGCGACAACGCGACGGCCCAGATCGGCGTCATCGGCATGGCCGTCATGGGTTCCAACCTGGCACGCAACTTCGCCCATCACGGCTACAAGACCGCGATCTTCAACCGTACGTACGCGAAGACCGCCGACGTGCTGAAGAGCTTTCCCGAGGAGGGCTTCATCGGTTCCGAGAAGCTCGAGGACTTCGTCGCCAGCCTGGAGAAGCCGCGCCGGATCATCCTCATGGTCAAGGCAGGCCCCGCGACCGACGCGACCATCGACAGCGTCGTCGGTCTGCTCGAGCCCGGTGACATCGTCATCGACGGCGGCAACTCGTTCTTCCAGGACACGCGTCGCCGCGAGGCCGCGCTCCGCGAGAAGGACCTCCACTTCGTCGGCGCCGGCATCTCCGGCGGCGAGACCGGCGCCCTCGAGGGCCCGTCGATCATGCCGGGGGGCTCGGCGCACTCCTACGAGTACGTGGGCAAGATGCTCGAGGACATCTCGGCGAAGGTCGGCCCCTCGGGCGACGAGCCCTGCTGCACCTACATCGGTACCGACGGCGCCGGCCACTTCGTGAAGATGGTCCACAACGGCATCGAGTACGCCGACATGCAGCTCATCGGCGAGGCGTACGAGCTGCTGAAGGGCGTCGGACTGTCGGCGACCCAGGCCGCCGACGTTTTCGCGCAGTGGAACACGGGCGACCTCGACTCGTACCTCATCGAAATCACCTCCGAGGTCCTTCGCCAGGTCGACGCGAAGACCGGCAAGCCGCTGGTCGACGTGATCGTCGACGCGGCGGGCATGAAGGGTACGGGGACGTGGACGGTCCAGGAGGCGCTCCGTCTCGGCGTACCGACCGACGCGATCTCCGAGGCCGTGTTCGCTCGCGCCGTGTCGTCCAGCCCTGAGCTGCGCGCCGCGGGACAGGCCGCGCTGAGCGGGCCGTCAGGGATCACGGTCGACGACAAGACCGCCCTCATCGAGGACATCCGCCAGGCGCTCTGGTCGGCCAAGGTCGTCGCGTACGCCCAGGGGCTGCACCTCATCAAGGCCGGCGCCACCGAGTACGGCTGGAACATCGACGTGGCCGCCTGCGCCCGCATCTGGCGAGGCGGCTGCATCATCCGGGCCAAGCTGCTCGACCGCATCTCGAACGAGTACGCGGCCAACAACCTCGTCACCCTCCTCGAGGCTCCCTCGATCAAGGCCGAGCTTGCCAAGTCGCAGGACGCCTGGCGCCGAGTGGTCACTGCGGCGATCGCCGGCGGCGTGCCGGTGCCGGGCTTCTCCTCGTCGCTGGCCTACTACGACGCCGTACGTGCACCTCGCCTCAACGCCGCGCTCACCCAGGGCCTGCGCGACTTCTTCGGCGCGCACACGTACAAGCGGGTCGACATGGACGGTACGTTCCACACGCTCTGGTCCGGCGACCGCAGCGAGATCACCGAGGACGACGCGCACTGACGGTAGGTGAGATACATGTCGGTGACCGGTGCGCTGGATGAGGCGGGAATCTCGTACGTCGTGCACACCCATCCGCCCATCCGCGGTGAGGCCGACCTGCACCTCACCAGGCTGGACTGGGAGACGTCGGTGAAGACGCTGGCGTTCGTGCTGCCGGACGGGAGGCTCGCGCTCGTGGCCGTACCGGGCCCGGCGCGAGTGCAGTACGGGGCGATCGCGAGAGCGCTGGGCGTATCCCGATCCTCGTTGCGCCAGGCCGACGAGCAACGGGTGGTCGACCTCGGGATGGAACCCGGAGGCGTCAGCCCGATCTGCTCGGACCCGGAGGTCGTGGTCGTGGTCGACGAGTCGGTGGTCGGCATGGGCAGGGTCTACTGCGGCGGCGGAACCAGCACCACCACGATCGAGGTCGATGCCAGCGCGATCGTCCAGGTCGCCGTCTCCCCCATCGTCGCCGCCATTGCCAAGGAGTGACCAAGAAGCGCATAGTATCTTGATGTCAAGATAACTGGGAGCTTGATGGACCCCGAGCTGCGAGCGCTGCTGCGACGACTGCTCCTGCCCGTGTACCTGCCCACCATGCTGTACGCAGGTGGCGCGGCGGCGATCCTTCCGGTCGTACCGCTCGTGGGACTAAGGCTCGGCATGAGCGTGCCGCAGGTCGCGCTGCTCGGCACGCTGGCGGGGGTGCTGGCCGTCATCGGCCCGATCCCGACGGGCCGACTCGTACATCGCATCGGCGAACGCGCGGCACTCATGCTCGGCGCCCTCGTGGCGATCGCGTCGATCATCGCCTGCCTCATCGCGTCGACGCCCACCACCGGCACCTGGCGCCTCTGGCTGTTCGCCGTGGCCATCCTCGTGATGTCCGTCGGCGACCTCACCTGGGACCTAGGGCGCCAGACGTACCTCGCCGACGAGGTCCCCGCCCACCTCCGCGCACGGGCCATGACGCTGTTCGGCGGCATGATGCGCGTCGGCCGGATCATCGGTCCCCTGATCGGCGCCGCGGTCATCGCGCTCTTCGGAGCTCCTGCCGCGTTCGTCGTCCATCTGGTCGGCGCCACCATAGGACTCCTGCTGGTCACCCGGTTCGTGACCCCACACGCGCTCTCCGGCGGCTCGACGGGGTCCGGCGGCCTCACCCCGGCACCCACGCGTCGCCAGGCGTTGCGCCCCATCCTCCTGGTCGGCGCAGCGGTCCTCATCCTCACCGCAGCACGGACCAACCGGGACCTGCTGCTGCCACTTCTGGGCCACTACTACGGCTATCACGACTCGCTCGTCTCGCTCGTCTTCGCGGTGTCGTCGGCCGCCGAGCTCATCCTCGTACTGCCGGCAGGCACGCTCATGGACCGGTACGGGCGGGCGGCCGTGCTGGTTCCTTGCCTCGCCCTGATGGGCGTCGGCTTCGCGATGACCCCCATCGCCGGGACCGTTGGTGGCTTCTTCCTCTTCGGCGGAGTGCTCGCGCTCGGGAACGGCCTGGGCGCAGGTATCAACAAGACCCTGTCCGCCGACGTCACTCCAGCCGTCGGCCGCGCGCGCTGGATGGGGCTGTGGAACAGCGTGGCCGGAACCGGCGGCCTCGTCGGGCCGGCGATCGTGTCGGTCATCGCCGTGGGGTCCACGGTCGTGGTGGCGAGCGTCGCGACCGGTGCGCTCGCCCTTGTCGGCGCCGCCTGGGCAGCGTGGTGGCTGCCGCGCCTCGTCCCCCGGACGAGACCGAGCACCCCGGCGTCCTCAGGAAGCGACTAGCTCGGCTGCAGGTAGGGCGCCATGGCGGCGAACATGGCCACGAACGCAGCGATGGGGGCGAGGACGCCGAGAATGATCGTCACGACTCCGATCGCCCGACCGCGCTTGGTGGCGACAGCGATGATGCCGAGGATCCAGCCCACGAATCCGAGAAGTCCGCTGCCATTGACGAGGATGGTCCAGACACCACCCAGCTGGCTGAGAACAGCCTCTTGAAGCTGCGCCTGGCTGCTTATCTCGACGGTTCCGTTCACGGCCATCTGCCCGATGAGGCCGCCCATGCGCCACAGGCTCAAGCTGAGGACGATGCCGCAGATCACCACCAACGCGAGTCCGATGATCCCCAGGATCGGGGACCTCTTCGCCGGCGGTATGCCGTACGCGCCCATGGGCGTCGGCGCGAAGCCCTGGACGGGCTGTCCATACGGCTGGGACGGGGCCTGCTGAGCCGGGTACGCGTACGGCTGGGCCTGCGGCGGCTGCCCGTACGGCTGGGCCTGCTGCGGCGGCTGCCCGTACGGCTGGGCCTGCTGCGGCGGCTGCCCGTACGACTGGGCCTGCTGCGGCGGCTGCCCGTACGACTGGGCCTGCGGCGGCTGCCCGTACGGCTGGGTCGCGGGCTGCTGAGGCGGTTGC
>JADGPB010000112.1 GCA_017882655.1 Propionibacteriales bacterium | reverse complement strand
AGCCGCCACGGACGCCAAGAAGAAGGGCGTCCCCGTCTACACGATCGCGTACGGCACACCCGGTGGCTACGTGGTCGACTCCCGCGGCCAGCAACAGTCGGTGCCCGTCGATCACGCCGAGCTCCAGAAGGTCGCCGACAACTCGGGCGGGAAGAAGTTCTCGGCCGCGTCGGCAGGCGAGCTCAAGCAGGTCTACGACAGCATCGCCCACCAGATCGGGTACGAGAAGGTCGAGGCCGAGATCACCGAGAAGTACGCAGGCATCGCCACGATCTTCGGGATCATCGCGGCGCTGGCGGCCGTCTCGCTGGGAGCCCGCTGGCCGTGACCGAGGTCGGGGGGCGGATCGACCACGTTCGTGCGGAGATCGCTGCGGCGTGCGTCGAGGCAGGGCGAGATCCTCGTGAGGTGCGGTTGCTCGCGGTGACGAAGACGCGCCCTGCGCAGACCGTACGGGAGGCATACGCGAGCGGATGCCGCTGGTTCGGGGAGAACCGGCTGCAGGAGCTGCGTGACAAGTCCGCCGAGCTGTCCGACCTGGGTGATCTGTCCTGGTCGGTCATCGGCCACGTCCAGCGCAACAAGGCGGCTGTCGTCGTCGACCTGGCCGCCGAGCTGCAGTCACTCGACTCACTCGACCTCGCTGCGGACCTCGATCGTCGGCTCGAGGCTGTGGGGCGGACGCTGGACGTCCTCGTCCAGGTCAACACCTCCGGCGAGGCGACCAAGTCAGGGCTCGCGCCCGGCGACGTCGACGACTTCACGCTCGCGCTGAGGGGCTACCCACGACTCGTCCCGCGAGGGCTCATGACGATCGCGCTGCCGTCGACCGACGACCGCGAGGTCGCCGCGTGCTTCGACGAGCTGGTGGCGGTACGGGACAGGCTGCGCGATCGCGACGGCGGTGGCTGGGACGACCTGTCCATGGGGATGTCAGGTGACTTCCGCCTCGCCATCGCGCACGGGTCGACCTGCGTACGGATCGGGTCGGCGCTTTTCGGCCCCCGCGACTAGACCGCGCCGCCGGACTTCCGGTAGCTGAGAACGGCGAGCGCGATGCTGCCGAGCACGGCGAGGACTCCGAGGACGACGTGCACCCACAAGACCTTGCCTTGGCCGAGGCCGACCTGTACGAGGAAGATCACGACCATCCCCCAGGCGTGCATGAGGAGCCCACGGCTGCCGCCCTTGCGGTACCAGACCACGCTCGCGATCGCCGCGACGACCATGACCAGGAGGTTGGTGTAGCCAAGGATGCCGTGCGGATCGATGAACGCCGCGCCCGCCTGATCGTCGCCGGGCGCCGCGAGGATGCGTGACAGGCCGGAGAATCCGAGGCCCGCCTGAACCAGGCCGATCAGGGAGCTCAGCGCAGCAGCAAGGCGAAGGACGACGAGGGACCGTGAGGTAGTGGCTGCCATGCGGGCAACCTTAGCGACGACCCGCCCCGGGATCGGCCGTGTCCGCAGGGAGGTTCTCGATCTCCAGGACAGGAACATCACCGGCCGGCTTGAAGCCGAACACCTTCCCTAGGAATGACAGCTTGGAGTTCAGCGACGCGACGATCGTGTCGGCCCGACGGAAACCGTGTCCCTCGCCCTCGTGCACGACGAGCGCTACTGGCAGGCCCTTGGCCCGTACGGCCGCGGCCATCTCGCGAGCCTGGCTCGGCGGTACGACCCGGTCGTCAAGCCCCTGCTGCAGCAGCATCGGCGAGTTCAGCCGGTCGAGATGATGGATGGGCGAGCGCTCCTCGTACAGGTCCTTGCCGTCGGGCCAGGGCGCGACGAGTCGGTCGGTGTAGTGGGCCTCGAACTTGTGGGTGTCGGTGGCCAGGGTCGCGAGATCGCTGATGCCGTAGTCGGACAGGCCGGCACCAAACACGTCGCTCGTGACGAGTGCCTGCAACGTCGTGTAGCCACCCGCGGAACCGCCCATGATCGCGACACGCTCCGGGTCAGCGAGTCCTCGCTCGACCACCACGCGTACGGCATCGACGCAGTCGCGCACGTCGACGACTCCCCACATGCCCCACAGCCGGTTCCGATAGGCCCGGCCGTAGTGGGACGAGCCGCCGTAGTTCACATCCAGCACGCCGATGCCGCGACTCGTCCAGAACTGGTTGGTGAGGTTGAGGTCGGCGTACGAGAAGCTCGTCGGGCCACCGTGGGACCTGACGATGACCGGCGGCAGCTCGCCATCGGGAGCCACAGCATCCGGGTTGCTCGGCGCGTACCACCAGGCGTGCACGGGGCCCTCGGGCCCTTCCCAGGTGATCTGTTCGGCGACGGACGAGAAGGGGAGAGTCGTCTCCGAGCTTCGTCGCAGCGTGAGGATGGAGTTGCCGGCCCACTCGATGATCGCCAGCTCCCCGGGCGCATCGGCGTATCCGATCCGCGCCACCGCGCGCGGCCCGCTTCCTCCGAACGACAGCGACGTCGCCTCGAAAGCCAGCGCGCTGAACTCGCCGTTCGACACGACCCCAGGGCGGGGTAGACCGTCGATCCACAACGAGATGACCACATGGTCGGCATCGATCACGCTGTAGGGGGCGCCGCCGAGGACCCAGGGGGCAGGACAGCAGTCGTACGGGTCGTGGTGGAGCGCCGTGACGTGCGACGCATCCCAGCGGTGGAGGTTCCAGAAGCCCGAACGGTCGGAACAGAACAGCAACGAGCCGTCCGGAGCCCATGCGGGGTAGATGGCGGACTCCTCGGGACCGCCGGCCACGACCACCGATTCAGTGCCGTCGGCATCGGCGACCACGAGGCGCGTCGCGTCCCACGGCATGTCCGGGTGGTCCCACTCGAACCACGCGAGCCGCCCGTCGTCGGCCACGGCCGGCTGCGAGTAGAAGTCGGCGCCGGACGCCATCACGGTCCCGCCATCCGCGTTGTCGCTGTCGAGGTCGAGCCGCACCAGCGTGTTCACGCAGTCGATGTCGGAGCTCGTATGGTCCTCGCGGACGGCGTAGACGACGCGGCTGCCGGGCACGACGACCAGCCCTCCGTACCGCAGGGGTCCTGCCGGAGTGACCGGCCGCGGCGGGGCCCCGTTCTCGATCACATGTACGACCTGGGTGCTGAACTCGACGAACGCGGCGACCCCGTCCGCGACGGAGAAGGCGCCGCCTCCGTACTCATGCACCGCGGACCGCACGTTGTGGTCCGGCGTCAGCTCGGTCCGCGAGCCGTCGGGGCTCAGCCGCCACAGCGACGCGCGACCCTTCTGCGAGGCGTGGCTCTCGACCCAGTAGACGTCGTCGCCGTCCAGGCAGCCGCCCTCGAGGCCGACCGCGTCAGAGGTGATGAGGTCGGTCGAGACGGGCGAGGGCCAGGATCCGTACGGAGTGTTCACGAGCATGTGGCGAGCCTAGGCGCCACGTCAGACGTAGGTATTCCTCATCGCACTGGTGCTGTGGTGACGGGTGGGGCAGAATGGGCGCAGTTCCTCTCATACCGAGGCTGCTGGGGAAGGCATACCTGGACCTGGGAGGAACGATGAGCCTGACCCGCGGAGTGTTCTACATCCACTCCACCCCGTCGGCGCTTTGCCCGCACATCGAGTGGGCGGCGTCCGGCGCGTTCGGCACGCCCGTACGGCTCGACTGGATCCCGCAGCCCGCTGAGCGCTCGAGCTATCGGGCGGAGTACTCGTGGCAGGGCCCCATCGGCACCCCGGAGAAGGTCGCGTCCGTGCTCTCGCGCTGGGACCGGATCCGGTTCGAGATCACCGAAGAGCCCACGTCCTTCACGGAGGGCAGCCGCATCAGCTACACGCCGAGGCTCGGGTTGTTCCGCGCCCAGACCGGCCTGACGGGCGACATCGTCGTACCGGAGGGTCGGCTCAAGTCCGCGCTCCTCGCCGACGCGCTCGGTACGAAGCCGCTGGGCGTCTCGGTCGCCGAGCTCCTCGGAGCCCCCTGGGACGACGAGCTGGAGATCTTCCGGTACGCGGGCGAGGGCGCTCCGGTGCGCTGGCTCCATCAGGTGGTCTAGCGGCCCGTCGCCGAAAACCCTTGACGGTTGGCACGCCCCGGGCACGCACCTCGCGGCGTTGCCGAAGCTCGTCAGACGACCGGCCCCTAGGCTGTCGCCGTGGAGTCACGGCGCATCGAGTTCGCGAGCCCCGACCGGTTCGTCGCCGGTGCCGCGGGCGAGGGGGAGCAGCGCCGGTTCTACATCCAGATCCGTGAGGGAAGCCTGCTCGCGACCGTCGCCATCAGCCGTGGCCAGCTCACGATGCTCGCGCTCCACCTCGGTACGGTCCTCGACGAGGTGAGCCGTCTGGGCGCGGTGGACACCGCCGAGGCTGACCGTACGGTCGATGCGGGTCCGCTCGAGGTGCCGTTGTTCGCCCTGTTCAGCGCGAACCATCTCCAGGTGGGGTGGGATCCGGTCGCCGGGTTCATCAGGGTGACCCTGTCGGACCCGGATGTCGAACCCCCGTACTGCCTCGATGTCCTGCTCACTCCCAAGATGGCCCGACGTTTCGGCACGCGGGCGAACCGGGTCGTACGGGACGCGCCGGCCTGCCCTCTGTGTGCCCAGCAGATCGCGCCGGAGGGCCACGTCTGCCCACGGCTCGACGGCTACCGGGCGTTCCGCTTCTAGAAGGCTAGGCTCGCCCGCGTGAAATCGTGGTCATCGCCGTCCTTGCCGTCGCCTGTTCCGGGCACCCGCGCGAACGTCACTGCGTTCGACACGGCGAGCGGCGGCATCGTCGATGTCGTCCCGTCCAGCGGGACCGTGAGGCTGTATGTCTGTGGCATCACGCCGTACGACGCGACCCACATGGGACACGCGTTCACGTACGTGACGTTCGACCTGTTGAACCGCGCGTGGCGCGACGCGGGCATCGACGTCTCGTACACGCAGAACGTCACCGATATCGACGACCCCTTGCTCGAGCGGGCGATCGCCACCGGTGTCGACTGGGTCACGCTCGCCGAGGACCAGACCGACCTGTTCCGCGAGGACATGACGGCCCTGCGCGTGATCCCGCCGCAGGAGTACGTGGGGGCCGTCGAGTCGATCCCGGAGGTGATCGCCCTCATCGGGCGGCTGGCCGCGGCGGGCTACGTCTACCAGGTCGACGACGAGTACGCCGACTGGTACTTCACGACCGATCGTGCGGAAGGGTTCGGCGACGTGTCCTCGTACGACCGGGACCAGATGCTCGAGGTCTTCGCGGAGCGTGGCGGCGACCCGGACCGTACGGGCAAGCGCGACGCGCTGGACTGTCTGGTGTGGCGGATGGCGCGCGACGGCGAGCCGTCGTGGGAGAGCCCGCTCGGCAGGGGGCGTCCCGGCTGGCACATCGAGTGCACCGCGATCGCGCTCAAGACGCTCGGTGAGTCCTTCGACGTACAGGGCGGCGGCACCGACCTCGTGTTCCCGCACCACGAGATGTGCGCCGCCGAGGGGATCGCGGCGACCGGGAAGCCGTTCGCCAGCGCGTACGTTCATGTCGCGATGGTCGGTCTCGACGGCGAGAAGATGAGCAAGTCGAAGGGCAACCTCGTGCTCGTCTCGCGGCTGCGCGACGAGGGTGTCGACCCCATGGCGATCCGGCTCGTCCTGCTCAGCCACCACCACCTGGGCGAGTGGAGCTGGACGGATGAGGACCTGGACGCCAACGTCGAGCGCCTCGCCGCGTGGCGGGCGGCGGTGTCCGGTACGACGTCCGTGGATGCCGCGGAGACGGTCAGAGTGGTACGGGCGGCGGTCGCTGACGACCTCCACGCCGACCGCGCCCTCGAAGCGATCGACGCCTGGGTCGCGGCCTCTGTGGTAGCCGACGGTGATGCCGACGGAGCCCGGGACACGATCCGTACCCTCGTCGACGGGCTTCTCGGCATCGCGCTCTAGTCCGGAGCGCACCCTCGCCCCGGCACCTCACCGAGCCCGACGAACAGGCAATTGGTGCTCCAGTGACGCGACACGCCGTGGAACCCGCTTGCCCGCCAGGGGTTTGCCTGTCGGCTGGACCTATTCCGCGCCGATTCCATGCCCTTCGCCTGTAACGATGGGGCTGGTCACGGGATGAGGAGAGTGTGACGACATTCGAGGAGTTCTACGAGGACACGATCGACACCGTGACCTCGTACGTGCTGCGCCGCTGCGATGCGTCGGGCGCGCAGGACGTGATCTCCGAGGCTTACGTCATCGCGTGGCGCAAGCGCGCGCACACCGCACCCAACCCCATCGGCTACCTGCTCCTCACCGCCCGGCGCGTCCTCGACCGCACGCGTCGCGGTCAGGCGTCGCGACAGGTCACGGCCGAACGGCTGTACAGGCTCATGAGTCACTCGGGGCCATCCGCGGAGGACGTCGCCCTGCGACGCCGCGAGATCGCGGACGCACTCGCAGCCTTGGCCGAGGTCGACCGCGAGGCCCTCCTCCTCACCGCCTGGGACGGGCTGTCCAGCGCCGAGGCCGCCGACGTCCTCGGACTCTCGGCGGGCGCCGTGCGCATACGTGTCCATCGCGCTCGCCAGCACCTCATCGACCTGGAGAGGACGACCAATGCCTGACATGTACGACGACCTGGTGACGGCCCGTCCGGTGGTCGCCAGCGAGATGCTTCCCACGGACACCCACGACCTCGTCGTCTCGGCAGTCCACAGGGCACGCCGTCGGCGGATCCTGTCGATGGCCGGGGTTGGGACCATCGTGGCCCTGGTCGCAGGGTTCGCTCTGTGGCAAGGCCTTCCGCGAGCCGCGACGCCCGACATGGCAGGAACTCCTACGGCCGCCAGTCCGAGTCCGAGCCTGAGTTCCAGCCCTGCAGCGTCCGCAACCCAGCGTGCCGTTGTGGTGCTCACGCCGACCCCGCTCACTGCGACCATCGAACCGCGGCCGCTCGCGAACCGGCGCGTGGCCAGGGGCGCCTTGCTGCTCCAGGTCGACGGGGGCCCCCTCGTGCTGTGCGCTGGGCCCGTAGCCGATGTGTTGCCTCCTCAGTGCAGTGGGAATGTGATCACGGGCGTCAGCTGGGACCAGATCCCCTGGAAGATGAGGGGGTGACGACCACGTGGGCTGTCGTCGACGTGGTGGGCGTGCTGGGCGGTACGGGCATGTCGTCCCCCCTGGCCGTCG
>JADGPB010000111.1 GCA_017882655.1 Propionibacteriales bacterium | reverse complement strand
CAGGAAGTCAGACGCCTGCGAGGACTCGTACGCTTCCTGGGTTATGAGCTGCCGTGTGGCGGTGCGGAGCGGGAGCTGCGACGTTGCCCGGGTTGTAGGGACTCGAACTGGCTTGATAACCCCGGCAACGTCACAACTCACGTGTACGAAGTTCTCCCAATCCGTCACAACCCGGGACACGTAGGTGTTCGCGGCCGGGGGGTCTGCGCACAGTCACCGCAAGATGGCTGGCTCACCCGTACGATGTCGCCGTGACGGCTCTCATGGGACTCGATGTCAAACTCCGCCTCGCCCGCACCCTCGTCATCGTGGACACCCACCACGACGACGTCCCGACGTTCGTGTCGCGACTGTTCGACGCCGGCGCGGACATGGTCCAGTTCCGCGACCTTGATGCTTCGCTCGGCGCGGTCGCGACCGCAGTCGTTGCGGCACAGCAGGTCGCGATGCAGCGCAACAAGCTCATCGCCGTCACCGGCGATCTCGTACTGGCCAAGGCGGTAATGGCGGATGTCCTGGTCGGCGGACCCAGCCTCGACCCTGGACTCGCGCACGCGCGAATGCACGAGTACGCGCTCGTCGGTACCCCCGTGTTCGACCCGGTCTCCTGCTACAGCGTCTCGACTGACCACAACATCGACTTCGCTCTCGTCGGCCCTGTCCACCTTCCACCGGGCTCGACCGTCGCGGCACCCGGCCTAGACCTCGTACGGGCCGCTGCTGGCGCGATGCCCGCCGGTGACGCCTCGGGCACGCCGTGGTTCGCGGTCGGCGGACTCACGACCACAAACGTCGGCGAGGCGATCGCGGCGGGCGCCCGCCGCGTCGGCCTGGTGGTGACCGGCCTGGGGGACCTGGGGGCCGTGACCGCTGTGTCGACGGCCCTGCAGCAGGCGTGGGGCTCGGACCCGGACCTCAAGGACTTCGCGTTCCGCGTGCTGAGCGGCGGCGGCTGATGAGCCTGAGCCCGCAAGGGATAGTCGATTGGTCGCGAACGGGGGAGCAACTCTTGGATGACTTCCCGTGGCCCCTCGCAGAAGAGCAGTACGCGCTTCGGCACTTCGTGACGTTGAGGTCCCTGGACAAGGGCTTGGGAGAGACGGCCTTGTGACCCGTCGATCGAAGTCGATCCTGACCGTTGCCGTGGGCGGGATCGTGATACTGATCGCGCTCGTACTCTGGGTGCAGCGCCAGGGCTACGTCGCGGGAGCCGCATCCACCGGCACCGGCCCATACGCCTCGACGTCCACCACCCAGGTCGCCGGAACCTCAGCACGGGATCCAGAGACGAACGTGCCCTGGATCGAGGTGGCCGATCTGCCGTCCCAGGGACGCGCAGTGCTGGCGTTGATCGACAAGGGCGGCCCCTATCCGTACAGCCAGGACGGCGGGACCTTCACCAACGCCGAGAGGCTGCTCCCGCTCAAGGCGAAGGGCTTCTACACCGAGTACACGGTGAAGCTGCCGAGCTCGAGCGACCGCGGCCCCGTACGGATCATCATGGGCGGCAAGGGCCAGTGGTACTTCTGGACCGACGACCACTACGCGACCTTCTCGAGGATCCGGCGATGAGCAAGGGACTGATGAGCACACCGCTGCGCAGCGGTGTGTACGACATGGCCGATGACGGCGCGCTCGCTGATCGCCTTCGCCACGTGGGGTGGCACGTGGGTTCCGTGGACATGGGCGACTCCCGCGAGGCCGTCTCGACAGTCGGTGCCGAGCTGGGCTTCCCGAGCTACTACGGGAGGAACCTCGACGCCCTCAACGACTGCTTGAGCGACCTCGAACGGCCCACGGCGCTCCTCGTCCACGTACCGACCGGGATCGACGCGTACGGTCTGGCGATGCTCGACGTCCTCTCTGAGAGCGCCGAGTCGGTACGAGCTGTGCCGTTCGCCCTTGTACGCGTGCTGCAGTCGTCCTCGCCCTAGGCTTCGACCATGACCTTCGATCCGACGCAGCCGCTGGCCCCCGACTTCCGCGAGGCCGTCGGCGTGGCCGTGTCGGACTTCCTCACCGGCCAGAGGAGGCGTCTCGACGGGATCGGGCCGGAGGTACGGCCGCTGCTGGACCAGGCGCTCCACTTCACGGCCAGCGGGAAGAGGTTCCGGCCCGCGTTCTGCTACTGGGGGTACGTGGCGGCGGCGGGTGAACCCGCGGACGAGGCGGCGGTCCTGCGCGCTGCAGGCAGCCTCGACCTGTTGCACGTGTCGGCGCTTGCCCACGACGACGTGATGGACGGGTCGGCCACCCGGCGTGGTGGCCCTGCCGCCCATGTGGTGTTCGCGGGCGCGCACTCAGGGGCCGGCTGGCGCGGCGACTCGGAGGTGTTCGGGCGCGCTGGCGCGATCCTGCTCGGCGACCTGCTCCTCATGTGGTCGGCGGAGATGTGGGGCGGCAGCGGGCTCGGTGCGGAGGCGATCGAGCGGGCGAGGCCGTACCTCGACGCCCTGCGGACGGAGGTGACGGTCGGTCAGTACCTCGACGTCGTCGCCCAGGCCGCCGTCACCGACCCGGGCAGCGCTCTGGAGCGCGCAGGGCGGGTCCTCGAGTACAAGTCTGCCCGCTATACAGTCACCCGTCCCTCACAGCTCGGCGCCGCTCTCGGCGGTGGCTCGACGGGGTTGATCGACGGACTGGGACGGTACGGGTCGCCGCTGGGGCGCGCGTTCCAGCTGCGCGACGACATCCTCGGCCTGTACGGGGACGAGTCGATCACCGGCAAGCCCGCCGGCGATGACCTGCGCGAGGGCAAGCGCACACTGCTCGTCGCCCACGCGATGGCACTCGCAGGTGCTGCCGGCGCGGACCGGCTCGACACGTTGCTGGGCGATGCCCGTCTGGATCCGTCAGGGATCGACGAGGCTCTGGACATCATCACCTCGAGCGGTGCCGTGGCACGGGTTGAGAAGACGATCTCGTCCGAGCTCGACTCGGCCATGTCGGCGCTCGCCGACACCGAGATGGACGACCGCGCCCGCACGGCCTTCGAGTCGCTGGCAAAGCTGGCGGTCGATCGCGTCGCGTGAGTCGTCCCGGCCTCCCGGTGTACCGGGGCAGCGGATGAATCCTCCTAGGCTGCGCAATGCGGCACGTACTCCGCCTCCGGCCGGAGTCGACCCGTACGCAGCTGTCGGCCACGATCAAGGGAGCGTTTGCCGACCTATGATGTGCCATGGCTTCTGAGTCGCGACACATTGCCGTACATGTCGACCGTCCGGTGGACGAGGTCTACGCGTACGCGTCCGATCCGTCGCACCTGCCCGAGTGGGCGCCGGGACTGTGCACCTCGATCACACCCGTCGACGACCACTGGGTCGCCGAGTCCGGGATGGGCAAGATCGTCGTCCGCTACGCCCCGCCCAACTCATACGGCGTCATCGACCACGACGTCACGCTGGAGTCGGGGGAGACGTTCCACAACCCCGTACGGGTCCTGCCGCACGACGACGGAGGGGAGGTCGTGTTCACCCTCCGGCGCCAGGCGGGGATGAGCGACGCCGACTTCGACCGGGACTCCCAGGCGGTCCTGGCCGACCTCAGGACGCTCAGGAATCGTGTCGAGGCGTCCGCGACCTGACGACGCGAGGGTGCGGCGTGTCGCGGCACATGGCTAGGGTTACGCCTCGTGACACCACAGCCCGAGCCGACGGTCGCGGACCTGCTGCGTAGCGGGCGGACGACTTACTCGTTCGAGTTCTTCCCGCCGAAGACCGCCGAGGACTCCGAGAAGCTCTGGCAGACCCTCGACCACCTGCAGCCGCTCGCGCCGGACTTCGTGTCGGTGACGTACGGCGCGAACGGCTCGACGCGCGACCGCACCCTCACCATCACCGAGCGCCTGGCCAGCGAGTCGTCCCTGCGTACGGTCGGGCACCTGACCTGTGCGTCCCAGAGCCGGAGCGAGATCGTTGCGGCGATCGAGGCCTACCGCGACGCCGGCGTCCACCACGTCCTGGCAATCCGTGGCGATATGCCCGGTGGCCCGACCGAACCGTGGGTGCGTCATCCTGACGGACTCGCGAACGCCACCGAGCTCGTACGGCTCGTGCGCGAGACCGGCGTCGCCTGCATCGGTGTCGCCGCGTTCCCGGACCCTCACCCACAGGTCGGCGACCCGGCGCTCGATGCACGGCTCCTGGTCGAGAAGGCTGAGGCGGGCGCGGAGTTCGCGATCACCCAGCTGTTCTTCCGCCCGGAGTCCTACCTCGCGCTCGTGGAGCGTGTTCGTGCCCTCGGCTGCGACATCCCGATCGTGGCCGGCATCATGCCGATCACCCAGATCGGACAGGTCAAGCGGTTCGCGGAGTTCTCCGGTGCGGAGCTGCCCGCCGACGTCGTCGCTCGACTGACCGCGGTCGCGGACGACCCCAGGGCCGTACGTGACGTGGGCATCGACATCGCCACGGAGCTGTCGCTCACCGTTCTCGACGGCGGCGCCCCGGGGCTCCACTTCTTCACCCAGAACCGCTCTCTCGCCACGCGCCTGATCCTGCAGCGGGTGCGCTCAGCGCGAAGCTGACACGGACCTCGGCAGCTCGATCAGGGCCGCCAGGCTCCCGTACCGCCGACATCGAGGGTCACGAGCCGCTGCGTGGCGCGGGTGAGGGCGACGTAGAGCACCCGCTCACCGCCGGGCGACTCGGCCACGATGGAGTCGGGATCCACGACGAGGACGCCGTCGTGCTCGAGGCCCTTCGCCTCGAGCGCGGTGAGGACGACCAGCCGATCCTGGTACGCGAGCGCGGAGTGTCCCGCCACCACTGCCCGCACCGCGTCGACCCGGCTCGGTGGCGCGATGGCTGCCACTGTGCCCTCGACAGAGGCGAGCAGCTCGCTCATCTCGCGGGCGAGGCATTCGCCGAAGCCGGTGTCGGACGTCTCGTGGAGCACCGGGTCGATGCCGGTGTGCCTGACGGCCGAGGGGAGGTCGGCATCGGGGAAGCTCTTGACGATGTACGCGCTGGCCAGGTCGAAGACCTCGGCGGGGGAGCGGTAGTTGGTGCTCAGCCGGTACGTGCGGCTCGGCGACGCGCCGATGAGGTTCTCGAGCGCGCGGCGGCTCTCGTCGACATCCGGCCAGGACGACTGCGCCGGGTCCCCGACGATCGTCCAGGAAGCCTGCGGGCCGCGGCGGCGCAGCATCCGCCACTGGATCGGCGTGATGTCCTGCGCCTCGTCGACGAGCACGTGCGCGTACGTCGAGTGCGGCTCGTCGGTCTCGAGCTCGCGCGTATCAGTGAGCTGGTCGGCGATCGTCACCAGCTCGTTGTCCTCGCCGCCCTCGATGAACACGTCCTGCTCGAGCTCGGCGGGCGGGGTGCCGAGCAGGTGGACCAGCTCGTCGAGCAGCGCGACGTCCGCGACCGACCAGCCGTCGAGCGCGTACGACTTCGCGACCGCGGCCTTGGCCGCCCCGACGAGGTCGTCGCCCGCGACGAGATCGATGACCTTCGGCTCGCCCAGTCGCCGGAGCGTCTCGGGCGCCGACATGGGTGGCCACCACATCGACATCAGCTGACGGTACGTGCCGACGGACCGTACGAGATCGTCGAACTGCTCGATTCCTTCGACATCCAGGTCCGCGGGCGCCTTCGCCCACAGGGCTCCGACGACCTCGTCCTCCGCGGCAGGCCGGCCACGGTTGTACGGGTGGCGGCTGAGCACATGCTGACGGATCCGCAGGAGCTCGGCGGCGGTCAGCCGGAGCGGCTCGCCTTTCACGGTGACCAGCAGCGACTCGGGTACGTCTCCGAGGCTCGCCACCAGCCGGCGCAGCACAGGCAGGATCCGCAGTGATCCCTTGGCGATCGCGGCCACGGCATCGTCGATGCGGGTGGCATTCACCGGCAGCACGTCTGAGGCCAGCTGGCCGAGCGACCGCAGCGTCACCGTGTCCTCGCCGAGGCTCGGCAGCACGCGCTCGATGTAGTTCATGAACACCGACGACGGGCCGATCACCAGCACACCACCGTTCTCGAACCGGCGTCGGTTGGAGTAGAGCAGGTACGCCGTACGGTGCAGGCCGACGACCGTCTTGCCGGTCCCAGGACCACCGGCGATCACGGTGACGCCCGCGTGCGGCGCGCGGATCGCCTCGTCCTGCTCGGCCTGGATGGTCGCGACGATGTCGCGCATCTGGTGGCCGCGGGCTCGGCTGAGAGCCGCCATGAGCGCACCCTCGCCGATGATCGCCATGTCGTCGGGGACGGCTTCGGCGTTGAGCAGGTCGTCCTCGATGCCGATGACGATGTCGTTGCGGCAGCGCAGTACGCGGCGCCGGACGACGTCCATGGGCTCGGCAGGTGTGGCGCGGTAGAACGGCTCAGCAGCTCGGGCGCGCCAGTCGATCACCAGGGGCTCGAACTCGAGGTCACGCACGCCGATGCGACCGATGTAGCGCACCTCGCGGTCGCTGAGGTCGAGCTTGCCGAAGACCAGCCCTTCGTGCTCGGCATCGAGTACAGCCAGCCGTCGCGCCGCCTGGAACGCGAAAGCGTCACGCTCGAACAGCGCGGTGCCGTCCTCTTCGCGTACGTATCGGCCCCTGTCGGAGGCGTACTTCGATGCCCCTTCTTCCGCGACCGAGCGCGCGGAGCGGGTCGCATGCTTCAGCTGTGCGTACACGGCATCGACGCGGGCCTGTTCGACGGCTAGTTCCTCTTCGAGCCTGCTCGTGGTTGTCGCCACGCCCCTCCCTCGTTCCCCCGGGATCCAGACAGAACGACCATTCTACGCCGCATCCAAGGCCCATGTTGACCTGACGACAGGTCCGGACATTCCTTGCCAGAGAAGCGCTACGCCACGGGCGGGCGGCGTACGAGCCGTACGATTCCGCCATGCTCGAACTGCGCCCCGGCTGCGAGTGCTGCGACATCGACCTTCCGCCGGCCTCTCCCGATGCCGTCATCTGCACCTTCGAGTGCACGTGGGCATCGACACGGAACTGTCACGTTGTCGGGCCCATGGAGCCGTTTCCGCTGCTCATAAGCCCCACAACGTAGCGGTTGGACGCACCCGGCCTTCGTCTCTGCCTGGTAACCCAGACAACGTGCCAGTTGAGCCAGCTCTCGTACGTGGCTGTGACAAGGCTCAGCGCGGTGGGGAGCAGCGGCT
>JADGPB010000110.1 GCA_017882655.1 Propionibacteriales bacterium | reverse complement strand
ACGCGGGCGACCTTGCGCAGCGCGGAGTTCGGCTTCTTGGGCGTGGTCGTGTACACGCGGGTGCACACACCGCGGCGCTGAGGCGAACCCTTGAGCGCAGGGGTCTTCGTCTTGCTGACCTTGTCGGTCCGGCCCTTGCGGACCAGCTGCTGGATCGTAGGCACCTGGATGTATCTCTTTTCCGTGTCGCTGGATCTCTCCAGCTTGTGGTGGTCCGAGGCCCGGGGGCCTCGTGAAGCCTGGCGCACCTCCGGAGCGCTCCCAAGTTAAGGAGGCGGCGACCGGATCGGTGCATGTGACGGCGAGTTCGCCGACACGGTTCGTGCGGCCATGCTCACCTACGAAGGGCGCAGAGGCACGCACAGAGTCCGGACACACCGGACCCAACAGGAAAGGCTAGTCGCTGGAGCGTGCAGGGTCAAAACCGGCAGACATCGAGCCTTTCCCGCTACGCATCTGTCAATCCCCTTGTGCGCCGACGGCTCCCGGGCGCTGTGCCCAGGAGCCGACGGAGTGATCAGTCTCAGCGCATGCCGAGGTCGTAGTCGTCCAGGGGTATGACCGCACCCGACCCGCTGCCGAAGTCGTAGTCGAACGGGTCGTACGTGATGGCGTACGCCTTGGCGCGCGCCTCCGCCGTGGGCTCGACCCGGATGTTGCGGTAACGGTCGAGACCGGTACCCGCCGGGATGAGCTTGCCGAGGATGACGTTCTCCTTGAGGCCGCGCAAGGAGTCCGACTTGGCGTGGATCGCCGCGTCGGTGAGCACCTTGGTGGTCTCCTGGAAGGACGCCGCCGAGAGCCACGACTCGGTCGCGAGCGACGCCTTGGTGATGCCCATGAGCACCGGACGTCCCTGAGCAGGCTGGCTGCCTTCGGTGACGACCGCGCGGTTCTCGGTCTCGTACGACTGACGGTCCACGAGCTCGCCCGGCAGCATCGAGGTGTCGCCGCTCTCGATCACCGTGATCCGGCGGAGCATCTGCCGGATGATGATCTCGATGTGCTTGTCGTGGATCGGGGCGCCCTGGGTCCGGTAGACCTGCTGGACCTCCTCGACCAGGTGCTCCTGCACCCGCCGTACGCCTCGCACCCGCAGCACGTCCTGAGGATCGACGGTGCCGGCGGTGAGCTGCTGGCCCACCTCGACATGGTCGCCGTCCTTGATGGCGTGATGCACGCGGTTGATGTCGTCCCACTCGAGACGCGCACGACGCGGCACCGGGTACAACAGGTCCTCGCCACCGTCGTCACGGACCAGCACGATCTTGCGCGTACGGTCCGTCTCGTCGACCCGGACGCGCCCGGCCGCCTCGGCGATCGGTGCCTTGCCCTTGGGCGTACGAGCCTCGAAGAGCTCGACGACGCGGGGCAGACCCTGCGTGATGTCGTCACCCGCCACACCACCGGTGTGGAAGGTACGCATGGTCAGCTGGGTGCCGGGCTCGCCGATGGACTGCGCAGCGACGATACCGACGGCCTCGCCGACATCGACGAGCAAGCCGGTGGCCAGTGAGCGGCCGTAGCACATCGCGCACGTCCCGGTCGCGGCATCACAGGTGAGGACCGAGCGGACCCGGAGCTCAGTGACGCCGTTGTCGACCAGCATCTTGATGTTGACGTCTCCGAGGTCGACACCGGCCGGCAGCAGATCGTTGCCGTCCTTGTCCGTGATCGTCTGCGCGAGCGTACGGGCGTACACGCTGGTCTCGACGTTGTCGAGCACCACCAGCTTGCCCTTGGCGTTCGGCACCGCGATCGTCTTGATCAGGCCACGCTCGGTCTGGCAGTCCTCCTCGCGAATGATGACGTCCTGAGAGACGTCGACCAGACGACGGGTGAGGTAGCCGGAGTCGGCGGTACGCAGAGCGGTGTCGGCCTGGCCCTTTCGACCACCGTGGGTGGAGATGAAGTACTCCAGAACGCTCAAGCCCTCGCGGAAGTTGGACTTGATAGGCGTCGGGATGATCTCGCCCTTCGGGTTGGCCACGAGGCCTCGCATGGCGGCGATCTGGCGCATCTGCGTCATGTTTCCACGAGCGCCCGAGTGAACCATCATGAAGATCGGGTTGTCGCGCGTGAAGTTCGCCTCCATCGCGGCCGTCAGCTCGGCGGTCGCGTCGGTCCAGATCTGGATGAGCTCCTGACGGCGCTCCTCCTCGGTGACCTGGCCACGCTCGTACAGCTTGTCGACCTTCGCAGCCTTAGCCTCGTAACCGGAGAGGATCAGCTTCTTGGTCGGCGGCGTCTGCACGTCGGCGATCGAGACCGTGACGCCCGAACGGGTCGCCCAGCTGAACCCGAGGTCCTTGAGGTTGTCGAGCGTGTGCGCGACCTCGACCTTCGGGTACCGCTCAGCGAGGTCGTTGACGATGGTGCCGAGCCGCTTGCGGCCCACCTCCATGTCGACGAACGGGTAGTCGGCCGGGAGCGCCTCGTTGAACAGGGCGCGACCGAGCGTCGTCTCCAGGATGATCGAACCGTCGGCGTTGAGCTCCCTGCCGGGAGGCGGGGCGATGCCCGTGAGGCGCAGCTTGATCTTCGACCCGACGAGGATCTGCTTGCGGTCGAACGCCATGATCGCCTCGGCCACGGACGAGAACGCCCTGCCTTCGCCGGGCGACGTGTCACGGTGAATCGTGAGGAAGTAGTGGCCGATGATCATGTCCTGGGTAGGCATGGTCACCGGTCGACCGTCGGCCGGCTTGAGGATGTTGTTGGTGCTCAGCATGAGGATGCGGGCCTCGGCCTGCGCCTCCGCGCTGAGCGGCAGGTGCACGGCCATCTGGTCACCGTCGAAGTCGGCGTTGAACGCCGTGCAGACGAGCGGGTGGATCTGGATGGCCTTGCCCTCGATGAGCTGCGGCTCGAACGCCTGGATGCCCAGACGGTGAAGGGTCGGCGCACGGTTCAGCAGCACAGGGTGCTCAGCGATGACCTCTTCGAGCACGTCCCACACGACCGGGCGCTGACGCTCGACCATGCGCTTGGCGGACTTGATGTTCTGCGCGTGGTTGAGGTCGTCCAGCCGCTTCATGACGAAGGGCTTGAAGAGCTCGAGCGCCATCGCCTTCGGCAGGCCGCACTGGTGCAGCTTGAGCTGCGGGCCGACGACGATGACCGAACGGCCGGAGTAGTCGACGCGCTTGCCGAGCAGGTTCTGACGGAACCGGCCCTGCTTGCCCTTGAGCATGTCGGAGATCGACTTGAGCGGGCGGTTGCCCGGGCCGGTCACCGGACGACCACGACGGCCGTTGTCGAACAGCGAGTCGACGGCCTCCTGGAGCATCCGCTTCTCGTTGTTGACGATGATCTCGGGAGCGCCGAGGTCGAGCAGCCGCTTGAGGCGGTTGTTCCGGTTGATCACGCGGCGGTACAGGTCGTTCAGGTCGGACGTCGCGAAACGCCCACCGTCGAGCTGCACCATCGGGCGGAGATCCGGAGGGATGACCGGTACGGCGTCGAGCACCATGCCGGACGGCGAGTTGGAGGTCTGCAGGAACGCAGCCACCACCTTGAGCCGCTTGAGGGCACGCGTCTTGCGCTGGCCCTTGCCGGTCTGGATGATCTCGCGCAGCGTCTCGGACTCGGCCATGAGGTCGAACGTGGCGAGGCGGTCCTTGATCGCCTCGGCACCCATCGAGCCACGGAAGTACTTGCCGAAACGGGCCTTCATCTCGCGGTACAGGATCTCGTCGCCCTCAAGGTCCTGGACCTTGAGGGTCTTGAACCTGTTCCAAACGGCCTCGAGGCGGTCGAGCTCACGCTGTGCACGATCGCGTACGAGCTTGAGCTCCTTCTCGGCGCCGTCGCGGACACGCTTCTTGATGTCGGCCTTGGCGCCCTCGTTCTCGAGCTTGGCCATGTCCTCTTCGAGCTTCGCCATGCGCTCGTTCACGTCGTTGTCGCGACGTGTCTCGATGTGCTTGCGCTCGGTCTCGACCTTGGCCTCGAGCGACGGCAGGTCGCGGTGACGCGCCTCGTCGTCGACGCCCGTGATCATGTACGCCGCGAAGTAGATGACCTTCTCGAGGTCCTTGGGCGCGATGTCGAGCAGGTAGCCGAGACGCGAAGGGACACCCTTGAAGTACCAGATGTGCGTGACGGGCGCGGCGAGCTCGATGTGGCCCATCCGCTCACGACGCACGTTCGAACGCGTGACCTCGACGCCACAGCGCTCGCAGACGATCCCCTTGAAGCGGACCCGCTTGTACTTGCCGCAGTAGCACTCCCAGTCACGGGTCGGGCCGAAGATCTTCTCGCAGAAGAGGCCGTCCCGCTCAGGCTTGAGCGTGCGGTAGTTGATCGTCTCCGGCTTCTTGACCTCGCCGTGCGACCACTCGCGGATCTGCTCCGCCGTGGCCAGACCGATGCGCAGCTCGTCGTAGAAGTTCACATCCAGCACGTTTTCTTACTCTTTTCTCCCTGGCGGGAAAGGTCGTGACTCTGAGTTGTGGGTTGCTGAGTGTCGGCCTCAGGGCCGCACAGCTCAGATTTCGTCGAGAGCCGAGAAGTGGTCGGCACCGGGACGACGGGAGAGATCGATGCCGAACTCCTCCGACGCGCGGTAGTCGTCCTCGGAGTCACGGAGTTCAACGATCTGTCCGTCGGAGCTCAGCACCTCGATGTTCAGGCAGAGCGACTTCATCTCCTTGACCAGCACCTTGAACGACTCAGGGATGCCGGGCTCGGGGATGTTCTCGCCCTTGACGATCGCCTCGTAGACCTTCACGCGGCCAGGGACGTCGTCGGACTTGATCGTCAGCAGCTCCTGCAGAGCCCACGCGGCGCCGTACGCCTCGAGTGCCCAGACCTCCATCTCGCCGAATCGCTGGCCGCCGAACTGAGCCTTACCGCCCAGGGGCTGCTGCGTGATCATCGAGTACGGACCGGTCGAACGGGCGTGGATCTTGTCGTCGACCAGGTGGTGAAGCTTCAGCATGTAGATGTAGCCGACGCCGACACGCTCCGGGTACGGCTCGCCGGAGCGGCCGTCGAAGAGCGCGACCTTGCCGCCGCCATCCATGAGGTGCTCGCCATCGCGGTTCGGCAGGCCGTGCTCCAGGAGACCGCTGATCTCCTGCTCGTTGGCGCCGTCGAAGACCGGGGTGGCCACAAGCTGGTCGCCACCGACGCGACCCAGGCCGACGTCGACCAGACGCTCGGCCCACGGCTCGTGAAGGTCCGTGATGTCCCAGCCGGTCTTTGCGACCCAGCCGAGGTGAGTCTCGAGGACCTGCCCGACGTTCATTCGTGACGGGACACCGAGCGGGTTGAGCACGATGTCGACCGGCGTGCCGTCCTCAAGGAACGGCATGTCCTCGATCGGGAGGATCTTCGAGATCACGCCCTTGTTACCGTGACGTCCGGCCAGCTTGTCGCCGTTGGAGATCTTGCGCTTCTGCGCCACGTACACGCGGACCAGCTGGTTCACGCCCGGAGGCAGCTCGTCGCCGTCCTCGCGGTCGAAGACGCGGACGCCGATGACCGTGCCGGTCTCGCCGTGGGGCACCTTCATGGACGTGTCACGGACCTCGCGCGCCTTCTCACCGAAGATCGCACGGAGCAGACGCTCCTCGGGGGTCAGCTCGGTCTCGCCCTTCGGGGTGACCTTGCCGACGAGGATGTCGCCCGTGCCCACTTCGGCGCCGATGCGGATGATGCCGCGGTCGTCGAGGTCAGCGAGCATGTCCTCGCTCACGTTGGGGATGTCGCGGGTGATCTCCTCGGCGCCCAGCTTGGTGTCGCGGGCGTCGACCTCGTGCTCCTCGATGTGGATCGAGGTGAGGACGTCGTCCTGGACGAGACGCTCGCTGAGGATGATCGCGTCCTCGTAGTTGTAGCCCTCCCACGGCATGAACGCGACGAGCAGGTTCCGGCCGAGCGCCATCTCGCCACCATCGGTGCAGGCACCGTCGGCGAGCGGCGTGCCGACCTCGACGCGCTGTCCATCGGCCACGAGGGGACGCTGGTTGATGCAGGTCGCCTGGTTCGAACGGCGGAACTTGTCGAGCCGGTACGAGCGGTACGTGCCGTCGTCGTTCGCGAGCTCGACGAGGTCGGCGCTCACGCTCACGACCACGCCCGCCTTCTCGGCAACCGTGACGTCACCGGCGTCGACCGCACCGCGGTACTCCATGCCGGTGCCGACGAGCGGCGCCTCGTTGCGGAGCAGCGGCACCGCCTGCCTCTGCATGTTCGCGCCCATCAGGGCTCGCGACGCATCGTCGTGCTCGAGGAACGGGATCAGTGCTGTCGCGACCGACACCATCTGGCGCGGCGACACGTCCATGTAGTGCACGTCGTCCGGGAGCACCTGGTCGACGTCGTGCTTGGTACGGACCAGGACGCGCTCCTGCGTGAACTTGCCGTTCTCGTCGAGCGTGGCGTTGGCCTGCGCGATGAGGTAGCGGTCCTCCTCGTCAGCGGTGAGGTAGTCGATCTGATCGGTCACGACACCGCCCACAGCCTTGCGGTACGGGGTCTCGATGAACCCGAACGCGTTGACGCGAGCGAAGGAGGCCAGCGAGCCGATGAGGCCGATGTTGGGACCTTCAGGCGTCTCGATGGGGCACATGCGGCCGTAGTGCGACGGGTGGACGTCGCGGACCTCCATGCCGGCGCGGTCGCGGGACAGACCGCCCGGGCCGAGGGCCGACAGCCGGCGCTTGTGCGTCAGGCCGGCGACCGGGTTGGTCTGGTCCATGAACTGCGACAGCTGCGACGTTCCGAAGAACTCGCGCAGGGCAGCAACGACCGGACGTACGTTGATCAGCGTCTGCGGCGTGATCGCTTCGATGTCCTGGGTCGTCATGCGGTCGCGGACGACGCGCTCCATGCGTCCCAGACCCGTGCGGAGCTGGTTCTGGATCAGCTCTCCGACCGTACGGAGGCGACGGTTGCCGAAGTGGTCGATGTCGTCGGTCTCCACCGGGACGTCGCCGATCAGCTCGCGGCCCTCGTGGAGCGCGACGATGTAGCGGATAGCCGCCACGATGTCGCTCTGGGTGAGGACCTGCTTGTCGAAGGGCTCGCTCAGGCCGAGCTTCTTGTTGATCTTGTAGCGGCCCACCTTGGCGAGGTCGTAGCGCTTCGGGTTGAAGTAGTAGTTCTCCAGCAGCTGCTGGGCGGCATCGCGTGCCGGCGGCTCGCCCGGGCGCAGCTTGCGGTAGATGTCG